>JAESSZ010000288.1 GCA_016763875.1 Nannocystaceae bacterium | reverse complement strand
GGACCGCGACGGGACGCCGCGTCGGCTCAACGCGCCATGCCGACACGCGGCAGTCCAAACGCGTGCCATTGCTGCGTCTTTCGGGTGCCGCGATGTTCACTATGATGGATGTAGTCGTGTCGTCCGCCCCTCAAGCTGTTCCCGCGCCCGCGCAGGTCAAGACGCTGACGTTCACGACCCTCAGGGGTTTTCTGCTCGAGCACTTCGACGCGGAAGCCAACCGGAGGATTCGCGGGGAGCTGGATCTCCAGACCCGAACCCTTCTGGACGAAGCCGAGCCTGGGGCGTGGGCGCTAGAACTGCAAATGCAGGCGCTCATGCGGGCGGTCTACGAGCAAGTCTTGCGTCGAGATGACGACGCCTACCTTGAGTTCGCACGAGCGCTCGCGGCTGTCGGCATCACGCGCTTCATGAAGATCTTTCTCAGCCTCGCGTCCGCACGCTTCGTGTTGCGGAGAATACCCGTCGTTTGGGATCGGCTGCGCCGCAATGCAGGGCAGGTCACGACCGAGCTGGCCCCGGGCGTCGTACGCATCCGCTACCAGAACTTCCCGTTCTTTGGTGACAAGCTCTACCGCTTGCTGAGCATCGCAAACTGTCAGGCTCTCGTGTTTGCGGCCACCAATAGAATTCCGCCCGCGCGGGTTGTTGAATACTCGGACGACTCGCTTCTGCTCGAGTTCGACCTTGAGCTGTAAGCGCTCGATTCGCGACCGTGCTCCGCTCCGTGTGGTCTCGGCCGTCGCGGGCGCACGCGCAGAGATGCCCGCCTGTGCTAAGTCGAAGCAATGCAAAGAGCGGCGATCGGACTGGCGGGGGCCTTGGTTGTTGCCACAGCGTGTGGAAGCGATGACTCAGCGTCACAGGACGGAACGGACGGGACGATCGGGACGTCGGCGGATAGCGGTAGCGAGGCCACCAGCGCTTCGACCGATACCGGTCGCAGCAACCCCACCTCCGAGAGCTCAGGCAGCGCTCCCGACACAACGGATGCCGATACCGCCGAGGACACGGGCACCACAACCGGCGGCCAGTTTACCTGTCGCGCCCCGCTGCTCGACGAGACCTTCGAGATCGACCCGGTCGGGACGGACGGCCAGATCCACCCCGCCGTCTTCTTCGACGCCGAGTTGCAGGGCGTGTGGGTCGCCTACAACGCTCCCTCGGCAGATGGCTCGAGTAAGTTCGACGTCTTCGTCGCGCGCGTCGGTTGCGACAGCAATGCTCAGATCGAGCCAACGCTCGTCAACCAAACCACGGGGCAAAACGACATTGATCCGGATCTCGCGCGGGGAGACGGCAACCTGCTGGTGACCTGGGCCTCCGACAACGGCGCTGGCGGAAGCGACAACTTGGCCGTGCTTGTGCAGTCGCTGGGGCTCGATGGTCAACCGACGCTCACCCAAGACGTCGCGCTCGCCACAACATTCGACGGCGAGGCGTTTTCGGGATCGGCATGGATGTCCCGCATCGCGGCCGTCGGCGCCGGGGAATTCGCGATTATCGGGACGCGGGCAATCGAGTCAGTCTCGGCGTTTCAGGTCTTCGTCCAGCGGGTCGACGATCAAGCGCAAAGCCTTGGCGATACCGCCGCGTTCGCTCCGATTCCGAACTTCGCTCACGACACGCCTCATCTCGCCGTCGAACCATCCGGCGATGTCGTCGCCGCGTGGGTACGGACCGAGGACTTCGAGTTGCGACAGGTCGAGACCACCCGTGTGGTCGGCAGTGCTTTCGAAGATGCGGACCCAACGTTGCTGACCGAGACTCATGCAACCGGCCCGGCCCTGGTGAGTGGGCCTCAAGGCACGCTGCTCGCCGTGAGCGAAGCGCAGGGTGCCAACGCTCGCATTCGACTGTCGCGCCTCGGTCCGGCCGCAGAACCGGTTTTTGTCGGTGATGATGGCGGCCTGCACCACGCGCCCGCGATCGTTGCGATGCCCGGCGGAGCCGCACTGCTGTGGTACCGACACCTGGGCGGCCTAAGCAACGAGCTGCTGACCGCGCGCGTCTCCGACGACGGCGAGGCTCTGTCGGTCAGTGCCCCCGTGGTCGTGCCCGACGCAGTCGCACCACCGTATGCGACGACATTGACGCACGTCGCGGACGACATCATCTTCATCGCGTGGGCACAGGGCCAAAGCCCGAACTTCCGGATCTACGGACGATTCGTTCGAGTCGGCGAGTAGACCTGGCTATGCGGCCATGCTGACTTGATTGCGGCCGTTCTCTTTCGCCACGTACAACGCCGCGTCCGCGCGGTCGAACAGGTTCTTGGCCTCATGCTCGCAACCGGGGCCCCGAACCGTCGCCACGCCGAAGCTTGCCGTGACTGCCAGCGGCCCCTCGGGCCCCTCGACCACCATCGCTTCTAGCCTCACACGAAGTCGCTCCGCTGCGATCTCAGAGCCCTCTTCGTCAGTGTTCGGCAATACAACGACAAACTCCTCACCGCCATAGCGAGCGGGAACATCTCCGGCGCGCACAAAATCCAGCAGCAGGGCGCCGACGTTTCGCAGGACAACATCGCCGGTCGAATGCCCCCACGTGTCGTTGAACTTCTTGAAGTGATCGACGTCGATCACGACCAAGCTCAGAGGCTGCTCCTGACGGCTGGCTCGGGCGAGATCGCGGGTCATTGTTTGTTGGAGCGCACGTTTGTTCGGCAGTCCGGTCAGCTCGTCGGTCGTCGCCTCGGCGGCGAGCCTCGAGTTGGCGGCGCGCAACTCGGTCTCAAGCACTGCCTTCTCGTCGATGAGGGTCTGCAACTGGCGCACCAAGGTTTCGTAGTGCTGGTTCATCGAGACCAGCGACTTGTTCGCGTCCTCAACGAGAGCCTCAAGATCAGGCTGCTCGCCGATGTCTCGGTCGAACGCTTCGGCCGAGGTCCTCACCCACTCGGGGATCGACTCGAAGATCTCATCGGCATCCTCACTCGAGATCCCCACGTCCAGGGCGGCCGCAAGCGCCGCGTTCTTGGCTCCGAGCATGTCCCCACCTTCGAACACTCCGGCAAAACGCTCAGCCAGCCAACACGCCTTAGCCAGCGGTTCGGTAGGTATCTCCTCGTCGTGGTGACACGCGATCGCCTGCACGGTCTCTTCGGGAAGATTGTATTTCTGCGCCAGCTCGGCCCCCGCAGTCGGGTGAGCGACGTTCCCGGCCGCTCGCTCTCGAACAACCCGGTGCGCCGCCGGGCCGCGAGCGATCTCGGCCACATACGCAAGATCGTCGCGAGCAGACGACAGCAGGCCAACGTCCAGGAAGAGCCCGGCCGTGAAGTACGAGTCGGTCTGTCGCACGCCGAGTGCACGAGCGATCCCCTGCGCCGCGAGGGCGCGTCGCAGCGAGTTGGCGAGAAGTACGCGTCCTTCCGCGCCGACTGGGGCCATGTCAGAGACGACAAGGCTGAGCGCCAGGTTTCTCAGCCCACGGACACCGAGCAGCGCGACCGCTTGCTTCACATCGCTGACGCGGTTGCGAAGGCTGAACGCCGAACTGTTCACCAACGCCAGCACACGCAGCCCCAACGCCGGATCGCCGATGACCACCTGCCCGATCTCTTCAGCGCTGCAGTCCTCGCGCACCGCCATCTGCAAGATCTTAGTCGCCACCGCGCAAATGGGAGCGCTGGCCTTAGCCTTTTTCTTGTTTCGGGCGAGTTTGGGCATGGGGATGGTAGCTACTTCGGTCGAGTCGTCGCGGTAGTTGAGGCGCCAAACGCCCTCGAACGGCCAAAAGTGGGACACGAGGGCGTACCGATCAGGGGCTCACGTGTGAAGCGCCGCCAGACCCCGCGTTCGACAAGCCCGCTATGCTTCGCGGATATGGGACTTGATGCCACAACGCTCTGGTCAACGCTCAAGCAGGACGCGGCGGGACTTGTCACCGCCGTGGTCCAGCACGCACAGACCGGCCAAGTACTCATGGTTGGAGCGATGAACGAGGAAGCGCTGCGAGCGACCCTCGAACACCAGCGAGTCACCTTCTGGAGTCGTTCTCGAAACAAGCTCTGGGAGAAGGGCGAGACCAGTGGCAATACGCTCGCGTTGGCTAGCGTGCGTGTGGACTGTGATGCCGACGCACTGCTGCTGACAGCATTTCCCGCGGGGCCCACCTGCCACACGGGCACGACGAGTTGTTTTTTTCGACGTGTGGAGGGCGAGCACGCGACCGCGCTGCCGCAAGACGACGGCCCCACGACTCCCCCGGGAACAGCATTCCAGAGGGTTCAACGCGTCATCGAGGACCGCCGAGCTGGACGCGGCATGACCAATCCCGAGGGCAAGAGCTACGTGCGCTCGCTACTTCAAGCCGGAGCAGAAAAGATCGGACGGAAGATCAACGAGGAGGCGCAGGAGCTCACCGTCGCGATCGCCTCCGAGAGTGACGAACGTGTCGCCAACGAAGCCGCAGATCTGTTCTTCCACGCGATGGTCGCTCTGGC
>JAESSZ010000287.1 GCA_016763875.1 Nannocystaceae bacterium | reverse complement strand
CGGCTCGTAGCTGTGCTGCCTGCTCGCCGTGCTTGAACGTCGCCGAGTTCGCCAGTTCACGGGCTCGGCGATGATCCAGTGGGGTTGCCGACTCGGCGTTCCACAGCGCGCGAGCCAACGCGAAACGGATCTCATCCAAAGTCGCGGGTGACAGCGCGCCAGACTGCCGCACGTGCAGGGCTTGCTCGAGCGGCGCGACCGCGTCGCCGTGATCACCAGTGGCCAGTGCCACGAGGCCGAGTCCTAGCAGAGACTCGGCTCGCTGCGCTGGCGAATCAGCCTGGGTGGCGACTTCGAGTGCCCGCGTGTGGAACTTCCGAGCCTCGTTGTGGGCGCCTCGCGTTCGAGCGACTTCGCCGAGCGCGTTGAGAGAGCGAGGCACCAATGGATGTTTCGGCCCGAGGCTACTCTCGCGGATCTGTAGCGCTCGCGTGTAGTGCTCCCGCGCGAGGTCGAACTCGCCGCGCGTGAGTGCGCCGCGGCCAAGATCGGAGTACCCCCACGCAACATCGGGATGCTCCGCGCCGAGAGTCTCGCGCCAGATCGCGAACGCGGCCTCATGATGGATGCGAGACTGTTCGTAGTTGCGTGCCAATCGAGCGACGCTGCCCAACTGATACAGGGTGCTGGCGACGTAGGGATGACGTGGCCCCAGTGCCGTTCGACGGATGCTCAGTGCTTGCTCAAGCCACGCCTGCGCGCGCACAGAGTCGCCCATCGTTCTCGCCGCCGTGCCCATATTGTAGAGCGAGGCCCCGACTATCGGGTGTTCTTTGCCGAAGACCCGCTCTCGGATCGAAAACGCGCTTTGGTAGTACCCGAGAGCCTCGGGTCCGTTGCCGAGATCTCGCGCGACGTTTCCCAGGTGCGTCAGCGACCCTGCGACGTCGGGATGATCGGGTCCGAGAGCCGCCCGGCGCAGCGCCAGCGCCTGCGCATGGTCGTCCCGGGCGAGCTCGGGCCGACCTGCCGCCAGCGTCATTGCACCTCGGTTGTTGAGAAACAGCGCCCGCGCTTCGTCGGTCCCCACGGCACGTGACAACGGGTCAGCCTGCGCCGCCCACACCTCGCCTTGCTCGTGAAGTTCGAGGTAGTACCCAAACATGTGCATCAGCAGCGCCGAGGCACTGGCGGCCTCATCGAACATACGTTGGCCCAACGCCAGATCGTATGCTTTGGCAAGGCTGTCTGCCGCCAAGTCATACTCGCTGCGTTGAACCTGGACTTCGCCCAATAGGAGCCACGCGCGGGCTTGCAGCGGTGCGTACTGGACCTCAGAAGCTTCGTCGACAATCGCAGCGACGGCTTGGAGGCTAGCCTCGTACTTCGCGGCGTCATGCAGCGCGCTTGCCTTGGCCAGCCGCGTATCAAGTTCCGTCACACGACGCGCGCGCTCGGGATCCTCCGGGGGCGGGCGCTTGGCATTGAGAGCTTCGATGTCGGCGCAACGACGTAACTTCGGCAAGCTCGAGACGGCCACAATGGCGTGGTCGACCACAGTCGAATCGGCAGTCGCCAGAACGTCGGTCGTGGTCGAAAGGTACTCGAGCCGTTCGTCCAAGCACGCCATCCGTCGGTCGAGCAGCTCTGAGGACTGCTCGCCGCGGTGAGTGGCCTCGCACGCGTCGGTGCGCGCGGCAACCCACTGGGCGGCGTATCCATCCAAGGCGGCCTCGACATGTGTCCACGTGCTCGGGGCGTAGCTCAATCCCGTGTCGATGACAGCGGCTTTGATCGTGGCCCGCCGCGTGTCGTCCCAGACCCCCGCGAGTTTGTCGTCTAACCCCGTGCACACTTCGATTGCTGGCTGGCGAAGCCCGACCGCCAGTGCCCAAACAAGAGCAGCGCCCCCAAGCGTCAGGCCGCCGCCAACAAGCCACTGACGGCCCTGATCGCGGGATCGGCCGCGAGAGCGTCGAGCAGGGCCTGCATCGAGACGTGACGGTCCTCGGGAGAGCGGGCGAGGCCGCGGACCACGACCTTCCGTAGCCACGCGGGCACGGACGAGCCCTGGGGGGCGTCGCGAACCTCGCCTTGGTTGACCGCAAAAATGAGTTCGACGAGGTTTCTGCTGTCGAAGGGCCGCTCGCCGTAGAGGGCCTCGTACACCGCGACGCAGAAACTGAACTGATCACTGCGGGCATCCGCCGGTTGGCGGTTCAGCTGTTCGGCCGACATATAGGCCGGTGTCCCCAGCATCGCGCCGGACTGCGTCAGCTCGCTCGCAAGCGCACGAGTTTCGGGAGGAGACGGCTCGGTCTCGGGGTTCGTTTTTTCAGCGGGAGCCTTGCTCTCCGGTGACGCCGAAGCTCGCGCGAGGCCAAAGTCCATGACACGGACGTGGCCATCGTCGCTGATCATGCCGTTGTCGGGCTTGAAATCGCGGTGGATGAGCCCTGCCCCGTGGGCTGCCGCGAGCCCTCGGCCCGCTTGCACGAACACGTGCACGACGTCTCGCCATGGTCGCGGCTGAGGGGCGGAACGCATCCACGCCCCCAAGGTCTGGCCAGAGACAAACTCCATGGCGAGAAACAACTGGTTCTCGTGGACGCCAACATCGTAGACCGCCACGACGTTGGCGTGGGCCAGTCGAGCGAGCGCTTGAGCTTCGCGTTGGAGCCGAAGCCGTGCGTCGTTTCCGTCCCACTCCCCTAGTTTGAGTAGCTTGATCGCGACTTTGCGGTCGAGTTCTGGGTCGTGTGCAGCAAACACAATGCCCATGGCGCCCGCCCCCAACTTCGAAAGCACGATATATCGACCGAGCCTTCCCCCCGCGGGGGCGTTCGGGTCACCCGAGCGCGAACCGCCTGGACCCGGGCCCGATGCGGTCAGCGTCTCGTTGAGGCCTTCGGTCTCCACGGCTCCTTTGCGCCGACACCGGCACGGACCACAAGTCTAGGTTCGACGAGCGCCAAAGACAAACTCAGGCGTAGCGGACGAGCCCTACTTCAGGTCGCTCGTGCGCAGCAGCCTGCCACGCTCAACGTGCACGCATTCGGGATGAGCCGGCATCACCGCGGACGGTTCTGTCGGCAGCGGAAGCCACCGCCCTGATACCCTGCAGACGGCGCATTTCCCTCGACCTAGGCCGCCTGCCGCCGTCGACCGTATAACCAACCCGTGAAT
>JAESSZ010000286.1 GCA_016763875.1 Nannocystaceae bacterium | reverse complement strand
CGCCTGCGTATGCGACTCGGACTTCGTGAGCACGGGCCTGGACTGCGAGCTGGACTGCGAGGGGGACGCGTGCCCTCGGTCGGTGGCTCAGTGGCGGGTCCTGTTCGATGCCCGATGGACCGACACGGACGAAAGTTACTGCTCCGGGCTGGCCACTTCGGGGGGGGACCAGCAAGAGCACTACTATCTCGGCTACTGCGTCGACGGACTGGCGTCGATGTGGCGCGCGACGGGGGACACGACGTACCTCGACGAAGCGCTCGCGCTGGTCGACAGCACCGTGGAGGACGCCGTGTTGGCCGACGATGGGTTTCGGCGGTGGCCGGTCGAGTTTCCGCTGTGGGAAAGCTTCTACTGGCGCCACGTCATCACGATGCTCCGCGTGATGGGCCAGGACGAGGTCTTGATGGCAAACCCCACCTACCAGGAGGCGTACACCCGCCTGGTCCAGTTCAGCGAACAAGACATCTGGCAAAAGTGGGAGCAGGCCGGGGACGGAAACCTCTACCGTTCACGCACCCACATGGCGAGTCACTGGGCGCGACTCGGTATGGAGTTGTTCCTGATCACGGGCGAGCAGCACTACCGCGACGTGTTCGAGAACATCTCGCAGGGAGAGATGCCCGGCCGGCCTTCCAACCTCCGCGACCAACTTCGGTGGTCGGACGCCGTGCCCGAGGCGTTTGTATGGTCAGCAGAGTGGGGCAACGAGCCTGCCGACGGCCTGCAAGACACCTCGCACGCGGGGGCGATCATCTCTTTCGTGGAGAACGCCGCCGCCAACGAGATGTACTGGGACGAGGCAGACATTGACGCGTACCGCGCCACGCTCACCCGCTTGATCTGGCCCGAGGGTCGCGAGGACGATGCGTTCTACGAGTACGTGGATGGAGTCGGCGAATTCTCGCTGCCAGGGCGGCTGCACGAGTGGCTGGTGCTGGGTCGCCACAGTCTCGCTATCCAGAAGCGCATCGAGAACAACTACGTAGGACAGAACCTGACCTTCTTTGGGATTCAGCCGCTCGGCATTGCCGCGCTGAACGCTCGCATCCTGCTTGAGTGAGATCATCGAGCGCTCACGCGAAGTAGGCGATCTTGAGCTCGGAGCATCTGGGGACCCGCGCATGCGCTTTTACCCGACCAACTCGTGGTGTGGACCGGCTTGGATCTGCGTCCTGGGCATCCTGCAGACGTTGGCGTGCCAGTCGCCGGCCACCCCCCACCCCAGTCCCACGTCCGAGGTTCAGGACCCGGTCCTGGTCCTCGACCTCGATGGCGATCCCTTAGACATTTTCGCCAAGGACAAGCGCCACGACGTGCTGTTGTTTCTGCGCACGGACTGCCCCATCTCGAACCGCTACGCGCCGACGTACGCACGCATCGCCGCGCGCCTCGCCGAGCAGCCCGTAGATCTATGGCGGGTCTATGTCGACCCCGACGAAACGCCCGCGATGATCAGGGCGCACGCAAAGGAGTACCGACTGCCGGGCCGTGCCTTACGCGACCCGACGCACGCTCTGGCGAACGCACTGGGAATCACGGTGACGCCCGAGGCCGTGGTGCTCGATGCCCAGGGCGTGAAGCGGTACCGGGGTCGCATCGACAACTGGTACGCGGACTACGGGACCGCGCGGGCGCGGCCCACGACCGCAGATCTTAGCGACGCAGTGCAGGCGGTCGTGCGCGGCGAGATGCCCGAGGTGCCGACGACCACCGCAATCGGTTGTCCGTTGCCGACCTTGCAGGGCGCCACGACGGTCAAGGGCGACAGCATCGCTCCCGCGCCGCTGCCGGGCGCCGATGGGGTGACCCCGTCGCGGGTAACGTTCACGGAGCACCTCGCGCCGATCGTGTACGCGCGCTGTGCCCCGTGCCATCGGCCCGACCAGGTGGCTCCGTTCTCTCTGCTGAACGAGGGCGACCTGCGAGACCACGCGGAGCAGATCGCCGAGGTCACGGCGTCGCGGTTCATGCCGCCGTGGAAGCCAGTGCGAGGGCACGGCGAGTTTGTGGGCGACCGTTCACTCACCGACGCCCAGATCGCAATCTTCCGCGCCTGGGTCGACGCAGGGCTGCCGTCGGGACCGGATGCCGCCCGAAAAGCAGCGCCGAGCTTCCCCCACGGGTGGTTGGCGGGCACGCCTGACATCATCCTGGAGCTTCCCGAAGCGTACGTTGTGCCCGCCGAAGGACTCGACATCTATCGCAACTTCGTGCTCCCGGCGACGGTTGACGGTCGGGTTTGGGTCAAGGGTTGGGAGCTTGATCCGGGCAATCACCGCGTGGTGCATCACGCGATCCTGAGCTTGGATCAACGGGGCTCGGCCGTGGCAGCGGATGCCGCCGATCCGGGACCGGGATTTACCGCGATGGAGCCACGCGGGCTTCGTTCGCCTGGCGGCTCGTACTTGGTGTGGACGCCAGGTCTCATTGCAGTCGAATCAAAGCACGTCAACGCTTGGTCTCTGCAGCCCGACGCGCAATTGGTACTCCAACTCCACCTCCAGCCTTCGGGCAAACAAGAGCGGGTCGCCCCTCGGGTTGGTCTTTTCTTGGGCACCCGCCCCACGAAAACGGGGCTCACCCTCCGCGTCGGGGACGTGCCTCTCAACATCAAGGCGGGCGATAGCAACTACGCCGCCAAGGACAGTTTGGTGCTCGCCGCCGACATCGAGCTTCTGTCTGTCTTTCCCCACGCACACTATTTGGCGCGGACCTTCGAATGCGACGCGACCCTGCCCAATGGCACAACGCGCGATCTGTTGCGGATCGACGACTGGGACTTCGCCTGGCAAGACCAATATCGGTACCGAGATCCAGTACAGCTCCCCGCGGGAACCGTCATCAACATGCAGGTGAGCTACGACAACTCGGCCGACAACCCCCGCAACCCGAGCACGCCTCCCGTGACCGTGGTGCACGGGCCCAGCAGCACCGACGAGATGGGGAACATCACCCTCGAGGTGGTCCCGAAAGACAAGCAGGGGTTGCTCGCACTGCGCGAGGCCAAGTACCGCCGGGCAATCGCTCGTGGCGCAGGGGGCACCCAGCACTACAACCTCGGCAACGTATTGCGCGATCGGGGCGATGCGAACGGGGCGGTTGAGCACTATCAAAAAGCGCTAACCGTAGATCCCGAGCACCACTGGACCCTGCACAACCTCTCGATGGTTCTGCAGCAGCTGGGCCAACACGAAGAGGCGGTGGCGGTTGCGCGCCGCGAGGCTGCAGTGACGCCTCAATCGGCGGATGCGTACAACAACCTCGGCAACGCGCTCAAAGGGGCCGGGCAGCGGGAGGCGGCGATCGAGGCGATTCGGCGCGCGATTGAGTTGGACCCAAAGAATGCGATGGCGCGCAACAATCTGATGACCCTGGGTGTTCAGAACTGAGACCGGTCGAGCGCGTGGATCTCGGATGACCTAAACTTCGCGCTCGGGGCCGAGGAAAACGTCATAGATCGATAGTTGGGACCGATCGTGTAGCCCCCACAACCCACGCTGGTAAGCTCTGCGACACGTGTCGAGGAAGATCATCAGGAAACTGTCGTCGTCCGCGATGCCCAACGTACACCGCTGGAAGCACTGATTTGTGAGTTTGAATGGGTCGATCCTGGGAACAATCGCGGTGCTCGCCATCGCGGCTCGTGGCACGCCCCCTCGATCTGAGCGCACCGAGATGGCCGCCCCTTGCGGTTCGCAAGCCGAGTTGTCAGCGCGGGTCGAGATCCTGACGGGCCTGCCGCCCGGCGAAGTTGCCGCGGCCATCGATGGCTGGCAAGTGACTGCGCACGACGAGGGCTATCAAGTCGATGTCCGCGTTGCCCTACCTCGCGGCGAACATCGACGGCGCTTTCGTGCCGAGAGCTGCGGGGACGCTCTGGACGCGAGCGCTTTGATCCTAGCCATGGCGCTGACCCAGGTAGCCACCTCAGAGGCGCCAGGGGGCGACACTGTCGTGCTGCTCCTTCCAGACCCCCCGCAGGCCGACCCTGCACTTGAGGCTCGGCCCCCCCTCCCCGATGAAGCGCCAGCGGACCTCGGCCAGTCCGCCGATTCATCGGCCCCCGTGCCACGCCCGGCACGCAACGTGAGCAACGCCGAAGCCCGGCCCCCTTGGCGCCCGTGGCTGGCCGCTAGCCTCGCGCCGTCACTCGGAAGCCTGTTCGCGCGCGCCACCCCGGGGATGCACGGCGATGTTGCGGTCGGACTCCGGTTCCTCAGAGTTGCCGCGGCGGCCGACATTTGGTTCCCACGGAAACTCGACGCTCCGGGTGAGGCTGGCGCACGGGGCTACGGGGGTCGGCTCCGCGGCTGGCAGTTGGGCGGCG
>JAESSZ010000285.1 GCA_016763875.1 Nannocystaceae bacterium | reverse complement strand
TCGGTCGAGCTGCTGCTGCCGCCGTCGGTCGAGCTGCTGCTGCCGCCGTCGGTCGAGCTGCTGCTGCCGCCGTCGGTGGTGCTACCGGTCGTCGTCGTCGACTCCTCGCCCGGTCCCGACGTCGTGGACGTTGTGCTGGTGGTGTCGTCGGGGCCGCCAGTCGTGCTGCTGCTCCCCGTGCTCGTCCCGTCCACTCCCAACGTCGTCGCCGACAGCGTGGTCATGGTGTTGGTCGTGTTGGTCGTGCTGGTCGTGTTGGTCGGGCCAGACCCGCTGCCGCTGCTGCTGCCGCTACCAGCCCCGTCAAAGAACGGATTTGCTTCGGTGCATCCGCACAATACGAGCCCACCGAGTCCACTGACCACCACCTGCCACGACCAACGCATCGCGGATCAGAGTAACCCGGTCACGGCGTCGCGTCACCTTCGAGGGCCAGCACCGCTACAGGCCTGTGACGTCGTCGTGGACTACGAGCGTCCAGTCGACTTGCAGCGCCTCGTGTCCAAAGCTGCCGAGTTGTGCGGTCCAAGTGACAACCCCGTCCGTGTCCGGTCGCGCCCCGTGGCTGGCGCTGTCCAACTCAACCTCGACCTTTTCGATCTCCGAGGTCGCGATGCGCTCCCTAACCTCGATCTTGGCTGAGTGCGCCCCGAGGTTGCTGATCGTGATCTTCACGCGTCGAGGCTTGCGGCGCCACGAACTCAACGCGCGCCGCGTTTCGTCCAGAAACTCGACCTCGCGGTGGACACGTAAGGCTCGGTCGGGACCCCAGCCGAGGTCAAAGGTCTCACCGGCTGCGACGTAGAGGATCGCTGTGCGACCAACGAGACCACTGTCTCGTACGAGATCGACGGGCCCGGCGAGCATCGGTTGTGGGCTGGTGTTGGCTTGACGCGTTCGTAAGAGCACGGCCGCTGCCAACTCCGGCACACAGATCAGGGACGACTCGGCCGGAGACTCAAACGTGGCGATTGGGATGCGATGAGGGCGACCGTCGCATGGGATCGTGACCCGACTTCGTGCACGTAACGAAAGCGATGTGCCGCCGTCGTCGATGCCGGGCATCTCGTCCTGGGCCTGTGTCACGGTCTCGTCCTGGCCAAGGCCCGCGGTGTGGATGGTTTGCTCGCGCGCGGCGACCTGAACCTGGCTGCCGCGTTTGCGTGCACGCAGACGGTCTGTCACGAGAACCGGCGGCGAAACCCCGAGCGAAGGCCGCTCGGTTGAGAACATGAGCTGCACCTCGTTCCAGTCTTCGCCGGTCGCCTGCCACACGCAGCCCTGAGTTTCCATGACGATGCGGGCATTGGAAGCGTCGTCGGAAGCATCGTCGGAAGCATCGTCGATAAGTCGCGCGGTGTGGCAAGGGCGCCACAATGCGCCGGGCACCAGATAGTCGAGCTGCATCACGACGCGATGGTCCGAGTCGGTTGCGTTGCTCAACTCGATCGTTAGCGAGGCGCGGGCGTCGGCGTCTGGGGTGTCGTGCGCCGCGGTCATGGTCCGTAGGTCGCTGAGCTCGCGCTCCACTGTGCGTAGCTCTTTTCGGACCGCGCACGCCTGCAGACCGAGAGCTTCGATCTTGGCCTCGAGATCGTCGAGTTCCTGATCGGCTTCCGAAAGCTCGTCGCGGCCCCACGACACGTCCTGCGCGAGTTCTTCGAAGGTGAGTTCGACGATCGCGGCAAGGCTCTCTGCATCGCTTTCGATCTGTACGAGCCGGCGGCGAGTCGCCACCCGTGTTCGTTCCATGGCCCGCACCTGCTCGTTGGTCGCGGCCACGTCGGTGGGTCGGTCCGCGTTGGACTGGACGCGCCAGCGCTTGACCGAGAGATCGCTCGCGCGCAACCCAGAGGGCAGTGTCGCCCCCTCTTCGGCGCCCAGTTGGACCGCCAGCGTCTTGTCAGCCAAGACCGGGGCGACGCCGTCGATGGTGAGCCGCGACCGTCCTGGTGGGATGACGATGTGACCGCGACGGCGGACCAGACCGCGGTCTTCAAGCAGCGTGACCTCGACGACAGGGAGCAGCGCTGTCAGCTGGGCTGGGTCAGTGGAGTCGGTCATCGCTCAGCTACCCCTCCGGTTACCGCCGATGAGCTCGTGCTGCGAAGGAACGCGCGCGAGCCAGGTGGCACGCAGGACTTGCTTGCCCCCCGCGGCGACCTCGACTTTCCAGACCCGTCCCCCCTCCAGTGGCACTGGCTCGGTTGGTTCATACTCGTCCCAGGGGGGACTGATGTCGCGCTCTTCGACTTCGAGGTCCGGCGGACCCTCGGTTGTCACCGGGATTCGTTCCCGTACCTCGATGAGCGCGGTCGCCAGCGTGTTGTTGGTGATGTCGATGCGGATCGTATGGACGAGCTCCTGCGAGCGCTTGATCAAGCCGGAGGTGTCCTCTTGGAAATCCACGTTGCGGGCGATCTTGATCGCTTGCTCGACCCCGAGGCCCAGCTCGAACCGTCCGCGCGGCGGCGTCGTCTCCATGTCCGAGGTCAGCGTGAACTTGCCCGCGACGTAGACGTCGACCGGCCCGGGCAGGAGCGGGGCGTCCAGCGGGTTGTGAATCGCGACGATGCGGAACACGTCCTGCGTTTCCTGCGGCACGCTGATGTAGCGAGGGGTTGCCTTTGCCGGGTGCGAGGCCAGCGAGAGCGAGACGAGCTTGCCGTCGCTCGCGATATCGACGGGGCTCTGTGCGATGTAGGCGTAGTCGAACTCTGCGCCGTCGTTGATCCAGTGGTGGCCCGGTGGGGGAGCGGTGTTTTCAAGGGCGCGGGCCGAGGCTTCGGCGACGAAAACTCCGCTTGCGATGACGTCGATCGTGATCTGCTCGGCGGTCCAACGTTGGTACAGCACATGGGTCTCGACACGACGAAGTCGCCCGCGCTGGGCGTGGTCGGGGCGCTGGAGTTGGAGCGCGCCGTACTCGAGCAGGTCTCGGCCCGCAACCACACCGCGCGGCTCGGCTTGGGGCGCTGCGCCTCCGTAGCCGGCGTCGTGCTGTCCGCCGGACAGATCGTCGACCTCGTCGTCGCTCCCATTGTCGAGCCCATCGCCGAGCCCATCGCCGCTCGATCGGGCGAACGCGGCCGCGACGGCCGCGGCGCCGCCTTCGAGCACGCCACCAACCAATGTGCTCACGGCCAAACTCCTCCGCTTCGCCATCGCGCGTGTCGGCATTCCGGCCGGTGCGGGCGCTTGTGGCATCGCGCTACCAGGCGCAGGCGCAGGCGCAGGCGGTGAGAGCGAGACCTGCGACGGAAGGGGTGCCGCGCCCTTGTCAGCGACCATCTCCTCCTCGGCGGCGAGATGGTCATCAAGTTCATCATCGCTGCCCGCACGCGCCGACCTCGGGACTCCGGCGTCGCGCGTCATCGGTTTGCGCAGCATTTCGTCGTAGTCGGTGTAAAGCGCCTCTGCACCGATCGGCGGGGG
>JAESSZ010000284.1 GCA_016763875.1 Nannocystaceae bacterium | reverse complement strand
TATCGGTATCGGTATCGGTATCGGTGCCGGCGTCGGACTCCGCCGCCGAGCCGAACCCACATCCGCATTCGTTCTCTTCGACCACGCTGACGCATGTCTCGTCCCACTGGACGTTGCAGCAAAACGCATCGAACTCGCAGGCGCAGGACTCGACGTCCACGTCCAGACAGCCCGACGCATTCGTAGCCTCACAGCAGTCGCTTGGTCCTTCGGGGATCGGAGGCACCCCGCAGTCAATGCAGCCGGACGCGATCGCAATGTCGACGCACACGTCGTCCCATTGGACATCGCAGCAATAGCTGTCGAACTTGCAGACGCACGTGTCGCCCCCCTCGGAGTCATCGCAGCCGGGCCCGGGCTGCGGAAAACAGCACAAACCGACGACATCCGACGTGTCCTGGCTCGACTCGGTCCCACCGGAATCGGACCCCGTGCTCGTCGAGCCCGCCTCGGTCGTGCGGACGCCAGTCCCATCGCTCCCGCCGCTCTCGCCCTCGCTCGCGCCGCGGTCGGCGTCATTTCCGGTGGACGTCGGCTCGACAGGACCGGTGCCGTCGAACGTGGTGACGTTGGGCGCCGATGGATCTCCAGCGTCGGTACTGGTACCGGTCTCCGTATCGGTGGCCACGCCATCGGCCGGTTCGAGCAACTGGGAGAAGCGCCCGCCACTCCACGCAAAGCTCGCCAACAGGCACGACTGTAAGATTCTACGCACGGGCTGTGACTGTTCGTGAATGGTGTCGGAGCGAATCGCCTTCACTCGGTACTACGGGAAAAATGAGCGTTAGCCCACAGGGGTCGTCAATGGTGGCAGATCGGTGCACGTCCACTCGAACCCGTCGAGCAATATCGCGCTATCGAAAAGCCCGTCGCTGATATCCATAACCGCGATCACCAGCAGGATAGTCTCACCTGGTACGACCGGCGCGACGGTGCGAAGCCAGTCTGTCCCAGCGTGATGCTGCGCCGCGAAGCCCGCGAGTTCAGGCGCCATGCAGTCTAGGCAGCCTTCGACCGGCGAATCCCGGTAGTCGAGGAACACGCTGTTGATCGACACCGGATGGCCTTCTTTGTCGAAGGAGATGTTGCCGGTCCAGCCCTCCGACTCGAGCCACGCGATGTACATGTCGTTGTAGACCGACTCTTGATGCTCCTGGTCAACAAACAGCGGGTACTCCGCCGTGAAGAATGCGAACTCGAATGCAAGCGCATCCGCGCCTTCGGGCACCTTGGCGGTGATTCGGATATCGGTGTAGTCGACCCAGCCGTCGAGCGGACGAAACTCAGAGTGCAGCGTGTTTGAGCAGTCGCCCAAACCGACCAATGTCGGATCTTCCGCGCAGTCGGTCTCGCCGTGAACGCGGCGATGGTCCAGCGGTTTGGGCAACGCAGGCTGCGGGCTGGCGACGGTGTCGAGCTGTTGGCTAGGGCAGGAATCCAGCGTGCAGGTGTCGTTGTCGTCCTTGAGTTGCTGCGGGGTGCGAGCAATATCGCTCGCATCGCCCGAGGACAGAATGAGCATCTGCTCGCCTTCGCGCGCCACGTAGACCCCAGATGTCCCCAACATCCCGGTATGCACGACCATCGACCGCGGATCGCCAGTGTGCGACACGCTGGCGTCGAAGCCGCCGCAGTTGATCCCGATCGCGCGCCACGGGTCGTCGCCCCGTTCGCAGACGGTGGCCATGGGCGCCCCGCAACTCCGCCCGGCATCCGGTGATCCGACGTCGAACATCGCGTCGTCCGCACCGTCAGCGGTCGTCACCGCGGGACTGGTCCCCCCGGTGAGCGACTGGCCACCGGTGGTAACGCTCCCATCGTCGCCTGCGTCTTCCGCGGCGGTACCCACGCCGTCGTCACCGACCTCACCCGCGCCGTCCATGCTGCGGTTGGATCCGATCACACCCCGCACCTCGCATCCCAGCGGAGCGATTGTCGCGACCATCAGGCCGCAGCGGAACATGATGTGTGGACCCATTCCTGACGCAACGATAGCGCAGGCCGAGGACCGAACCCAGGCGGAACTCACGGGATCGTGTTCAACACGCCGCGCACCGCGACCGCGTAGGGCCCGCGACCATAGCGCCGAAGAAATCGCTCGCCGCGT
Organism: Nannocystaceae bacterium; assembly: GCA_016763875.1. Lineage (GTDB taxonomy): Bacteria > Myxococcota_A > Polyangia > Nannocystales > Nannocystaceae > JAESSZ01. The sequence continues at coordinate 2,001 of JAESSZ010000284.1, read as the reverse complement.
CTACGAGCTTTCTCCGCATGTCCAAGTTTGGCCAGCGCCTGAATCGCAATCGCCTCCCGCTCTTCACCGAGCATTCCCCGGGGAAAGTCTCGCTTGGCTTCGCGCGTCAACTCGAGAGCACGCGACGGCGAGACGGCAAGCGCCCTGGTCGCGCGGGAAATGAGGCCCGCTTCCGCCAGCGCGTCTTCGGCGGTCAGAGGCGCAGCTTTCCTGCGCGGCTTGAGACGAACCTTTGCGACAACGTCGTCGGCTGCGGAGATCTCAGCGGTTTCGACCGCTACCGCTTCGATGGAATCCGCCGTGACAGGGGCAGACAGCGGCTCGATCGCCTCCACGGATGTTTGCATGTCCGTTCGTTCGCGAGCAACGACGGCCACCTTGGCTGCCTCCGGTGTCTCCGCCACTTCCGTGACTTCGGCCGGACTCTCCGTCGGAGCACCGATGCCCGCCCAAAGCCCCGCCCCGCCAACCAGCAAGGCGCCTGCGATCGCGAACTTCGCTCCACCGGACAAGCCTCCCGCAGAGCCGACGGCCGCAGTTGCCGCAGCCTCGCCGCCCATGGCAGCGCGTAGCGCCTCGAGTCCCCCGGCTGCGTTAAAACCGGTCAGTTGCACGTTTGTCGCAGCACCAAGATCACCGCGCAGTGCCGCAGCACTGGCCTGATCGTCGAGCAGTCGAATCGGATCGGAGGTCATGTCGCTCATAGCCCAGCCCCAAGCGCGGCGTCGGATACCTCGCCTCGCTTTTCAGAGGTCGCGGCGCTCGCCGCTTTGGACGGGGCAGGCACGGACTCGCCGATGATCCGTGCGTGCACCTTGGTGAAGTCTTTGCGGGCGGAATGCAGCCGCGAATAAACGGTCCCAACGGGAATCCCGAGACCATTGGCAATGGCCTCGCAGGACTCTCCTTCCAGTTCGAACAACACAAACACCGCACGTTTCTCCGGGGTCAGTAGATCGAGGGCTTGCTGGACGCGCGCCAACGCCTGACGCTGCTCGGCGTCATGGCTGGGCGTGCTGCGTTGCGATGGCGCAACGGCGACGGCTTCGGTGTCGGCATCCTCAAGCTTCCTGCGAATCTTCTTGCGTCGGTCGGACAGCACGCGGAACGAAATCTCCGCGAGCCAGGTGGTCGGTTTCGCTCGCCCCGGAATGAACCCTCCACGGCGATGGGCGACTAAGAAAACCTCTTGTAGGAGATCCTGGACATCCTGCCCATTGGCCCCCAAACGAAGTAAGAAACGGCCAACGAACTCCGCGTGGGCTCGATACAACCGGTCTGCGTCCAGGTGGTCGGACGGCGTTGTTTTTGGACTTCCCACGTGTTGATGGTCCGGAGGGGTCCCGCCCTTCAGCGGAGTTGTATCGAGAGGCCGATTCCTGCTGTGACCCCGAATCGGGCGAACTCGCGTTCGGAGGGACCGGCGTCGGACTCGACCACAAAAATCGGTTTCAGAGCAGTTACAACGCCTTCTAGCGCGAAATCCAGGCCCAACCTGGGTGTGAGCTTTACGCGTACGTTACCACCCAACACGAACGCAACCCAGGGTAACCGTGCGCGCCCTCGACGCCTGAACTCACGACCCTGAGCATGGACCACTCCGGACAGAACGCCAGCACACGCACGTGGACGCACCCGACCCAGTTGCGGCCCCGCACACACATTGAGCCGACCCGCGACCGATGTGCTCGTGAACCGACCACCCGCGAACGACTGCTCGCCGGTCGTCGTCACCAGCAACCGGGTGTCGATGTCGATCAGCTCACGCCACCCGAGTTCGAGCGCCACCTCCGCTCCTCCGCCGAGCCCAGTGGGCGTCCCTATCGCGAACAAACCTCGCGCGCCGAGCCGAACGTGTGTCTTGTGCCGTGGCTTGTTCAGCTCGGGGTCCGCGGGCCCCGAGTCAGCGGCAAGACGTTCGTCTGATGCCAGGTCGGACGCTGGCTCTTCGACTGGCGGATCCTGCGGCGGAGGATCCTCCTTCGCTGGATCCTCCTTCGC
>JAESSZ010000283.1 GCA_016763875.1 Nannocystaceae bacterium | reverse complement strand
TGCACTGGCGGGTGCCAAGCGTGTGCGCGGCGGGCACATCGTCGTGCCCAAGTTCAAAGAGGACTGAGGGAGATCGCGCGGTGGTGCCAGAGATGGGCGGATGCGGGTATATGCATACACCGTGTCCGGCGACCTAGCGACGCTTGCACTTGGGCCGTTGGCAGCGGCGATCGCTGCCGGAGAGGTTAGCGCCGCCGATGCGCTGGCCGCCTATCGTGTCCGAATAGACGCCTACGATCCGGCGATCGGTGCGTATCGCCGCCGCTGTGACGACAGAGCCAATGCGGAGGCTGCGGCAGTGGATGCCGCCTTGAAACGGGGAGATTCGGTCGGACCGCTCACCGGGATCCCTATGGGGCTCAAGGACATCTTGGTCACCAAGGACGTCGAGACCTCGTGCGGGTCCAAGATCCTCGAAGGTTGGATTCCTCCCTACGAAGGGACCGTGGCATCGCGGCTCACTGCGGCGGGCGCGGTTCTGATGGGCAAACACGCGATGGACGAGTTCGCAATGGGCTCGTCGAACGAGAACAGCGCGTACGGCCCGGTCGGCAATCCTTGGGATCTCGACTACGTCCCGGGAGGCTCGTCGGGAGGATCTGCGGCCGCCGTGGCTGCGGGCCTCGCTGCGTTCGCGGTGGGCAGCGACACTGGCGGATCGATCCGACAGCCAGCTTCGTTGTGCGGCATCGTTGGCCTCAAGCCGTCGTACGGTCGGGTCACGCGGGCGGGCATGGTCGCGTTTGCTTCCAGCCTGGATCAGGCCGGTCCCATGACGCGCTGCGTTCGCGATGCGGCTCTCGTACTTGGTGTCATCGCGGGTGCGGACCCGCTGGACGCCACGTGTCTGTCACAACCCGTGCCTGACTTTGTCTCAGCCTGCGAGCGCGGAGCGAAAGGGCTGCGGATCGGCGTGCACCGTGAGTCGATGGACCGCGACGGCCTGGACCAAGAGGTACGCGCGGCATTCGAGACCGCACTGGCGGTTGTTCGCGACGCGGGGGCGAGCATCGTGGATATCGACCTACCGCACAGCGACAAGGCGATAGCGACTTACTACGTGTTGAGCATGACGGAGGCTGCGAGCAACCTCGCTCGCTATGACGGCGTGCGCTACGGACCCCGAGTCGAGCGTAGCTCGCTACTGGGCATGTACGAGGCCACGCGTGACGCCGGCTTCGGCAAAGAGGTCAAGCGGCGAATCTTGTTGGGGACCTTCCTTCAACGCAAAGACAGTTACGAGGCCTACTACGGACGCGCGATGAAAGTCCGGGCACTCATCGCGCGTGACTACGACGCCGCGTTTCAGCGTTGCGACGTGATCGCATCCCCGACCTCGCCAGTCGCGGGCTTTAAACGTGGGAGCGAGTCGACAATCCGTTGACGATGTACCTGTCGGACATTTTCACGATTGGTGCCAACCTCGCTCGTTTGCCCGCGATCTCCGTGCCCGCTGGTTTTACGAAGTCACCGCGCCTGCCGATCGGGGTGCAGTTCACCGGGCGCACGTGTGACGAGGCGACCGTACTTGCAGTGGCGACCGCACACGAGGATGCGACCGCCTGGCACACCGAGCGGCCGGCTCGGTTTGGGGCAGGTGTCGCGTGAGCCTGGCCGACTACGAGGTGGTGATTGGTCTCGAGGTGCACTGCCAACTGGCGACACGCACGAAGATGTTCTCGGCGTGCCCGCAACGTATCGGCGCCCCGCCCAACACCATGGTCGACGCATACACGCTCGGCATGCCGGGCACGCTTCCGGTCCCGAACGCCGAAGCGGTTCGCTATGGGATTGCCCTGGCATTGGCGCTGGGGTGCGAGGTCCAGGGCACAAGTCAGTTCGTGCGTAAGCACTACTTCTACCCGGACTTGCCCAAGGGCTATCAGATCACGCAGTCCGATCGCCCTTACGCCTGGGGTGGCGGCATCGAGATCCCCGCAGGACGCATTCGCCTGCATCACATCCACTTCGAGGAGGACGCGGGCAAGAACGTGCACGTGCCTGGCGAGGACGTCAGCCTTGTGGACTACAACCGAGCTGGCGCGCCGCTGCTGGAGATCGTGGGGGAGCCCGATCTGCGCTCGGCTTCGGACGCCGCTGACTACCTTCGCGAGTTGCGGGCGATCGTGCGCACCTTGGGGATCTCTGAAGCCAACATGGAGCAGGGAACGCTGCGTTGCGACGCGAACGTTTCGCTGCGGCGTCGCGGTGTGGAGACCCTGGGAACGCGTTGCGAGATCAAGAACCTGAACTCTTTTCGTTTTCTCGAGCGTGCTATCGAGGCCGAGACTCGGCGGCAGGCGGACTTGCTGGACGCGGGAGAAGCCATCGTCATGGCCACGATGAGCTTTGACCCCGACCGTGGGGTGACGAAGATCATGCGGACCAAAGAGGACGCGGCGGACTACCGCTATATGCCCGAGCCGGATCTGCCGTTGTTGGTGCTGCCCGACGGCTGGGTTGCGTCGTTGCGTGAGGCTCAACCCGAGCTTCCGGCGGCTCGACGTTTGCGTTACGCAGATCTTGGCTTGTCGGCTAACAGTGCGGCGCTTCTCGTCGACGATCCTGAGTTGGCCGCCTATTTCGACGCCACCGTTCGAAGCGGCGCAGAGCCGAAGACGGTTGCGAACTGGGTGGGCGGGGAGCTGCTCGCGAAACTCGAGGGCGCGCCAATCTGCGACTCGCCCCTGGCCCCGGAGCAGTTGGCGGAACTCATCGGCATGATCGCGGATGGCACGGTATCGGGGCGCGCGGCCAAGCAGGTGTTTTCGACGGTGTGGGCCGAGGGTGGGTCCCCACGGGCCATCGCCGAGCGCGATGGTCACCGACAAGTGAGCGATACTTCGGTGCTCGAGGCTGCGGTTGTGGAGGTGATCGCTTCCAGTCCAAAGCAGCTCGCCCAGTTTCGTAGCGGCAAGGTCTCGCTCAAGGGCTACTTCGTTGGCCAGGTCATGAAAAAGACCCGTGGCCAAGCGAACCCAAAACTCGTCGGCGAGATTCTCGACCGGCAGCTGGCCGCCACTTCGGAGGCGCTTCCGGAGTAACTTCGGCGCGGCTGGCGACGACCTGACGGGCAACGATCGGACTCAGTGGAACTCGGTACCTCGATAGCTCTTGCTGGATACGCGGTCGTCGTTGCCGCGGCGTTTTCTCGGAACCGCCAGTTCGGCGTTTTCGCACTCGTCGTGCTCGGTTTTCCGACGGGCGGTGGCATTGCTCTACGTGACCATCTGGGGGTCTTGGGGGACGTTGTGCCCATCCTCCAGATCTTGGCTGACCTCCACTTTGGTGCGCTGCTGTTTTCGCGACGCATGCGGGGCCTTGTGTTCCGGTGGCTGGTGAGCATCCCCGCGTTGTGGTTTGTTGCGGGCACGTTTCTGAGCTTGCCGTGGATCGTCGTGGCGGCGTTTGGCGGTCCGGCATGGGGCGCTTGGATCCCGTTCGCGCTCGTGACGTTTGGGCTGTACCAGACGTTATACACACGCGAGGAGACGCTCGATGTACGGCTCGATCTCGATCGTGATGTTGGCGTGCTGGCGCGGCACCCCGAGATCGTGACGCGCGCGACGAAGGCCGCCGACGGGCGACCGTTGACCATCGTGCAGATCACCGACCCTCACCTCGGGCCATTCATGTCGGTGAACCGGCTTCGACGTATTTGTGAGCGTGCCGTGGAGCGCGACCCCGACCTCATCCTGGTGACCGGGGACATCATGACGATGGAGTCGCAGAACATCGAGTCGGTGCTCACGGCGCTGCAGCCGTTGGCCGAAGCGAGGGGGAAGGTCTTTGCGTGCCACGGCAATCACGACCTCGAGGCGCGCGACGTGATTCGCCAGGCCTACGCTCGACTCGGAGTCGCGTTGCTGGTCGACGAGTCGATCGCCGTGGATACCGCGGCGGGTCCGGTGCAGATCGTGGGGGCCGACTTCGTGTGGCGCAACCGAGACGTGCATTTGGCTGAGCTGTGCCGCGACAACCCGCGGATCCCGGACGCGTTGCGGATCATCTTGCTGCACGACCCGGGCGCGTTCCGGCATCTCCCCCAAGGAGAAGGCGATCTCGTGTTGGCGGGCCATACCCACGGCGGGCAGGTTGGACTGCTCAGTCTTGGTCTACCTTCGACGTTCGTATCGCTCGTGTCCAAGGTGCCCGACCACGGCATGTGGGCGCGGGGGCGCGATCGCATGTACGTGCACCGTGCGCAGGGCGTGTACGGATTCCCGGTGCGCGTTGGCGTGCCCGCCGAAGAGAGCCTGATGCGGGTCTCCTGGTAGGGATGCTGGTTGCTCCCGACCGTCAGTCGCCCTCAGTCGGAGGAGAGCACGGTCGCTATCGTGAGTGTCCAGTACACGTAGTCGCCGTCTCCGCAGCTGGCGGTGAGTGCGTAGCCGAATCCATACGGCGGGATCGTCGTGGTGCACGTTTGCATGATCTCGTCGAATACGGCGTCTGCGTCGACCATCGAGACGGACCATGAGTCTTGCAGGGTCTCGACGGTCAACCCGTCGAAAATGGTTTCGTTCCACGCAGGGAGGAGCGTGTCCCCCACCTCTGCGGTCTCCTGGGTCTCGCCGTCGATCGTGATTCGGACGTAGGGATCGGGCAGACCACCAAATGCATCCCAGTCGACCATTGATGCGTTGGTCGGTGCGACCGTCGCGTTCAGGACAACGAGGTCCCAAAGAGACGCCGGGTCGGGGGCGCACCCGGTGCCGTCGCACATCGTGCCGGCGGCGCACGACTCGCACACTGCTCCGTCCTGTCCGCAGGCTTGCGCCTCGAGACCACCAAGGCAGGTATCACCGTCGCAGCAACCGTCGCACTCCGCCAGGCAGGCGCTGGAGATGCAGGTGCCGTCGACGCACTCCGAGTCCTCGTCGCAACCGAAGCAGCTCTCGCCTTGCTCGCCGCACTGCTCCGTCGATAGTGCCGCGGGTTCAATGCACTCGTCCGAGGCTGTGCAGCATCCGTCGCAGCGATCCTCGCAGGGCAACTGGCAGCTGCCGCTCGAGCAACTACCGCCCGGCGGGCATGTGGCGCACTGAGAACCGTTGGACCCGCACGCGCTGGTGACGTCTCCCGCGACACATGCATCGCCATCGCAGCATCCGTCGCAGCTCGCAGGCTCGCAGGCGGGCCGTGGGATGCACTCCCCCTCCGCGCACACGTTGTCTTGCTCGCACACGACACACGCATTGGCCAGGACACCGCACGCGGCGTCGACATCTCCAGGAAGACAGCCGCCGGCTGCGTCGAGGCAGCCCTGGCACCCCACCGAGGTGTCCGCGTCGTCGGCGTCGTCGGCGTCGTCGGCGTCGCCTGTGTCGTTGCCTGAAGTCGCCGCACCACCGGAGTCCGATATCCCGTTCGCTTCGACGTCCTCAAAGCAGCCAGACGAGAGGCTCAGCGAAAGCAGAACTACGCAGGCGAGGCTGGATCCCTGGCGTCCTCCAATAAGCATGCGCACCACGATTGCACACATCGGCCCGGCAGCGTCGGAGCTCGGCACAGACGCGCGACATCGCCCAGCTTTCAGCGCCAGCTCGGCTCTCGCGCGAGTGAGTGCCCGATCTGCTCGGAGAACCTCGTCACAGACTGCGCGGCTATTTACTCGCTCGGCCCGACGGGGAATGAGTGTGTCCGGCCAGCCGCAACGCAGTGAGCTGGACCAGAGGGGGTTGGTAGCGGGCGAGACGCTCAGTCGCCGAGAACAGCAGCAACGGAGTCGGCGGTGAGCACACGCTCCAGGTATTGCTCGAGGGCTTCGTCGTCGGCACCGTTGACGCAAGCGACATCGGCCTCCGCGATCTCGCCGAACTTCACACGCAGCTGCTTGAGGAGCGTGGCGCGGCGGCCTTCCTGACGGCCTTTCCGGTGACCTTCTTGGCGGCCTTCTTCTCGAAGTCTTTCGACGCTGTTCATGACGACCTGCTCTGCCTGTGGTGCGTGCTTGATGATCTCGGAGATTAGGAGGGGACCTGCACGCAGGGACTGGCTTGTCACGGCGTGGTGATGGCGGCGTGAACGGTGGTGTTCGCCGGTACCGCGTCAGGCAGTGGCGCTCAGCGCGGTCGTTGCAGCCTACGATTTCGGGAGGTCGAGGCCGAACATGTCGGCGCCTTTGGGCTCACCCGATGCGGCCGAACAGGCTACCCACCGAGCACCGCAGCAACGGAGTCGGCGGTAAGCACACGCTCCAGGTACTGCTCGAGGGCT
>JAESSZ010000282.1 GCA_016763875.1 Nannocystaceae bacterium | reverse complement strand
TCAAGGACGTCGACATCGACGCCGCCGCTGCGTACGCCGCCTCAGAGGCCAACTTGGTGGATGAAGCGAGCGGGGGTGGCGAACATCATCCGTAGTATAGGCCGGGCTCGTGGCACGCCAGAGCGCGTTGCGGTCAGTCGAGGTAGAACTGCTCGTTGAGCCACGCCTGCCACTGTGCCGGATTGGGGGCTGTTCCGAGATGCCGTTCGAGGTGTGGGCGGTCATCAAGGGCGGACATCCCCCACAGGGTGAACGCGTCGGCGTACCCCGCGTTTAGGCGTTTCGAATGGGGACTTCGCGTAGCGTATTTTGCGCGGGCCTTCGATCGCGCCCGCCAGCGAGCCAAGTCGGCCAAGCCTGACCGTCGCCGCGCCCAATTCCGCTGCCAGCACTCCCCGTATTGCTCGACAACAACCGCGAGGCGGGCATCGCCAACGAACCTCAAGCACGGCGTCGCCCACCGCCCCGTGGCGGGTCGTCAGATAGAGAAACTGAGTTGATCAGAAAGTGGCGGCGCAGGAGGACCGCGGGCGCCGTGTAACAACAAGGCTATCTCTGCTCCCGCCGCAACCTGGCCGCGAACATTTCAGGATATCGATGGCAAACACTCGCGCGAGACGTTGGGCCCAGGTAACGCGCGATGGCGTCGACGGGCTGAGTTTCTTCGCGCCGTCCGTCACCAAGTCAATCTGCACAGGCTCGGGGACAACCGGAATGCTTGGCTCTGGTCGTCCCTTGGTGACATTCACAACCTCCGCCGTTGTCGGTTGCCGCGCCCTGGGCCCCACTGTCCGTGGCAGGTGCGGCGCTGTCGCTCGAGGACCCGGGTCTGGCCGCGCAGTCCCGGTGCCATCGTCGAGGCCGGAGGTCGTCGCATTCCCGCCGCTGTCCGTGCCGCCGGCATCGTCCGTGGACGTCGTGGTTGTGGTCGGAAGAAGGGGCGTGCGAAGAACGATCCATCGGTGAGCAGGAGGACCCGACCGACGGGACCGAACTGGTGATGAAGGCAGAGATCGAACGCGTCCTGCAGAGCAAGGACACGCTGCGTCACGCGACCGAGCCACCGAAGTGACCCCCTCAGCCACGTGCACCAACCGGACTGCTCTCAGTGAGAACAGCGGAGTCTGGGTTTGCACGGCGTGGCAGCCCGTCGCCGATCGGTGACCCGCGGCACACTTGCTACACGCGCGTGGGTCGCGGTGACTCCACCTCACCGCATTTTTTTGCATTGTTCTCGGCTGCGTGCACTCCTGATCGCAGGCGACATCCGATGAACGCACGCAGAGTCCTGATCTACGCAGCGACCCCCAGCCTCCGTCTTGGCATCACCCGCGCACTCCGCCAGCACGCGAGAGTTACGGTCATGGGGTCGACGAACAAGGTCGAAGATCTGGCGCACCTGCTTGAGGTCACCGATGCAGACCTCGTCATTGCGGAAGTATGCGGCAGTGGCGGCAAAGAGGTCGGCATCAGAAGCGTTGCGTCATCCGATCGAGGCAGGCCCGAGTCGCCGATGCCCCGGAGGGTCGACTCTTCGCTGTTCCTCGAACGGGACCCAGTGATGCAGAGCGCTCTTTTTGCTGTTCTCCGGCGCGCGCTCGGTCGTTGGCGAGGGCCCGACGCCGCACCGACCACTGCGGGACCGTGGGATTCACCGCGCGCTACCGTGTCCGCGTGTCTTCCGCTCCAGTTCGCTCCCTGACCGGCCCCCTCGACGGGCTGGTGCGCCCGCAACAACTCCACGAACCGCGGTAGTGGTAGCCGGTCGGCTACATCGCGCCATAGGCTGCGGACCACTGCTCACGCAAGTCACCCCGCGCCTACGCATCAGGGGACGTCGGGCCCCGCAGCCGATGCCCTCGCCAGCCGCACGATAGCCCTCGGCTGCTTTTTTGGCCTCGGCTGCCGCGTTGCGAACCGATCCTGGCCGAACCGTGATCGTATACACAGGACGAAGTGCTCGTTGGCTCAACATCCAGTTCCTCGGCATGTCGCGCGATACCGTGTCACGTTACGACGGTGGGGCTGTCCGCGACACCAAGAGGCGATCGCGGTCGAGTGTGCCAAAAATGACGACGTCGTCGACCATCCAATTGCCCAACGCGTCGTTGATGAAGTTGGCGTGGACAGTGTCCCACTGCCGCACGCCAGAAGTGTCGTACGCAGCGCAGGCGCCGTGCTTGTCAACCGCCAGCAACACATCTTCGCGCCACGACAACGAAGACGAACGGTCTTCGCCCAGGTCGAACTCGTCGGTAGGGTTTCCGTCTGTGTCCACAACGAGAACGTGCTCGCCGATCCCGATGTACACCGCACCATCAGGGCCTTCTGAGAGGCTGATCTTCCGGCCCAGATAGTCGAAGGAAACCTCCCAATCCAGCGCTCCATTGGCGGCGAACTGACCCAACCAGCCATTGCCTCCAACGCTTCCCGCGGCGAGAACGCTGCCGTTGGAATGGCGCAGCACTGCATGCCCTTCACCGCTGTCGTCCGCCGACCAGCGCCATATCGGGGTCAAGGAGCCGACCCGGTGCGCGACGACGAGAAGCGTCTGGATCGTTGTCTCAGATGAGATCTCGCGGCGAGTCCCAGCTGCGACGACCAGGGTATCTCCTGCGAGCCCCACACCAACGCGGATCCCCGCCCAATTGTCGCCGCCCATACCGTGAGTGACTTGGTCACCCGTCGCGCCGTACAGCCAGTACTCATAGTTGCGATCGGATTTGCCCGCCGAAACAGCAAGCGCGACGCGATCACCATGCACGGAGATCGCCGCACTGGAGAAGCCTTCGCCAACTGGCGGGGTCTTAACCCACAACTCTTGCCCAGAAACGTCGTAAGCAACGAGCATCGCGTTGTCATCGTGCGTCACTGCGAAGGTGTACACAGTGCCGTTGGATGATACCCCGAGCGCCTCAGGTACCAATCGCTGGCCGCCAACATGGCTCGGGCGCGTCACTTCCCATACCGTGAGTGCGCCCGAATCGCTCGTGCCGGAAGACGAGGACTCGGCCGAGTTCCCCTCGGTCATCTCGTTCGCGCTGGTGCTGCCCTCCCAGTCTCCCGTCCCGGTGCCCACAGCAGAATCCGTTGGTACTGAACCGGAGCTACAGCCCGCTGGCCCGAGGAACGCCGCCGCAATCGCGAGCAAGACTTGGCCTGTTTCTCGATGCATGCGCGTTGTTAGACACTGAGATTCTCGCCGGATTCAGACTTGCACGGGCTGACTGTGCACTGGAGCACAGGCAAGAATCTTGCGGCCACGTCGATGACCGCGAGTCAAGCCACGAGCGGTGACCAGGAGCGCGCATACGGGCCTACGGAGGAGGCTCGGTCTTCCGTGGTCCCCTACTCGGGAAGTAGGTGCACGAGCACCGGGTAGTAAGAATCGTCATTCAAGTTGCTCGCTGAACGTGCCCGACCAACCGACCAAATCGTGTCGTCCAGCGCCGTCGCGGGCTTACGCTTGGGAGTGTATGGGTCTGTCGTTCGTCCGGGCCGGCTGCAGGTCGGTGACACTGCGCGTGGAGGGTAAATAGACCGGTGCGCCACGAGCGCCGCGATCTTGGTGCCGCGGGGCGCTACACTCCGCTTCTAACGTGCTGACTTGGTCTCGCTGGATCTGTGTGGTGGTGTTGGCTTCGGGCTGCGGCTCTGGGGCACGCGCGCCGAGTGTTGGTGGTGACACCGACACCGATGGTAGCGGTGCCACGGCCGAGGGCGACGGAGACGATGGGACCGACGACGGGCACGATGGGACCGACGACGGGGTCGATGTTGACCCCAACGCGGTTGCCGAGCCCCTCGCCCGGCGTCTCACCGACACGCAGTACGTGTGGTCGGTTCTGGACGTGTTGGGCGCGACGTTGACCGAGGACGAACGCGACGCGCTGCCGCCCGATATCCCTACCGGGCGCGACTACTCGACCAATACCGACGTCCAGAGTTTCAGCTCGCAATACGTGCTCGCGTACGCGGAGATCGCTCGGTCGTTGACCGCCCGGCTGGACACGCAGACCCTGGTGGCCGAGCACGGCGGCTGCGATGCGGTCACGTCGGCGTGCCGGGTTACGTTCATCAAGACTCTCGGCCACCGGCTGTATCGTCGGCCGCTCACCGAAACGGAACTCGCCCGATATCTAGACCTCGCCGAGACGATCGCCTCTCGCGCTGAGACGACGGAAGACGATGTCGTGCATGGCCTGGTGCAGGCGCTGCTGCAGGCCCCGCAGTTTCTCTATCGGCTTGAGTACGAAACCGAAGGGGAGGTCGGTCAGGTTCGCCGCGTCGACGGGTATGAACTCGCCAGCCGGCTCTCGTATTTTCTGTGGCAGTCAGCGCCCGACGATGCGTTGCTGACGTTTGCGGCCGGTCCCAACGGCGATGGGGAGTTTGACCCCGCTGCGCTGGGTGAGCAGATCGAACGCATGGTGGGGGACGACCGGTTCGGACGCTCGCGGGCCCTGTTCTGGGACGACTACACCGTGGCCTCGCGTTCCTCGTATGGCACTGCCGACGCGGCGCTCGCCGCCGAGTTACGCGACAGCCTCATGGCCACGGTACTGCGGATCTCCGGTGTGGACGCGCAACCCGAGCCGCTGTCGGCACTCTTCGACGGTCAGCAGTTGGTCATGACGCCCGCGGTGGCGCAGCTGGCCGGCGCAAAACCAACGGGGCCGGGTCTGCAGGTCTACGAGACTGCCGACACGGAGCAACGTCTTGGCGTGGTGACCCACCCGGCGTTCATTGCTTCGATCGGAACCTCGTCGTTCGTGGGCCGCGGTTTGTTTCTCACCGAGCGCTTGCTGTGCCAACGGGTGGCCGAGCCACCCGGCGATGTCGCCGAGGAGATCGAACAGACCGCACAAGCGACCGAGGGCATGACCCCGCGCGAGGCCAGCGAGTTCCGGTTTGGTCTCGAGCCCGTGTGCCTCGGCTGCCACACCCAGTTCGAACCCATCGCCTATGCGTTCGAGCGCTACGACATGGCGGGGCGGTATGTCACCACCGACGAAAGTGGGCGTCCGTTGTACAGCGATGGTGTCTTGCCGACGTTCATTGACCGGCCGGAGATTGCGTTCGCGGATGCACCCGAGTTGCTGTCGGCGCTGGCCAACGTCGATGCGGTGCCCGCGTGTCTCGTGGAGAACATGACCGAGTTCGGTACGGGCAGCCGGGCGCTGGCCGTGGGGGAGTTCCTGCCCCACGCTACCGCCGAGTTTGTTGACGACGGCCTCACCTACGATGCCTTGGCCCGGGCGGTTGCGAGCAGCGAGCAGTTGACCCTGCTGCGG
>JAESSZ010000281.1 GCA_016763875.1 Nannocystaceae bacterium | reverse complement strand
TTCGTAGGCTGCGCGGCGTTCGTAGGCTGCGCGGCGTTCGTAGGCTGCGCGGCGTTCGTAGGCTGCGCGGCGTTCGTAGGCTGCGCGGCGTTCGTAGGCAGCGCGGCGTTCGTAGGCTGCGCGATCATTGTGCGCTGCGAGGGACGGCGAGCGCGGGCGCGGGCCGTTCGCTCGGAGATGTCGATCCGCGACGGACGTTGCGGTGGGGCAATGGGGAGGCTCAACGCGAAGCGGCTCCCTGCGCCGACCGTCGACTGCGCGGTGAGGTCTCCGCCGTGGTGTTTGGCGATTGTGCGGGCGATGGACAGGCCCAGCCCCGTGCCCTTGCTTCGCCGCTTGACCGGTCCCGCCTGCTGGTATTCCTCGAAGATCTGGTCGAGCTCGTCGGGCGCGATGCCGCCACCGGTATCGATGCAGTGCAGCACGATACGCTCATGCGTCGGGTCGTAGGCGCCGCGTACGACAATCTCCCCTTCTTCGGTGAACTTGATGGCGTTGCTCACGAGGTTCGTCAGGATCTGAACGATCCGACGGCGATCGCATTCGATCCGTGGAAGGTCAGAAGCGACGATCATGCGCAAGGTGACCCCCTGTCCGAACACCAGGGGCTGATGGATCTCGACCACGTCGCGGATCACCTCGGCCAGGTCGGTGGGTGCGAAGTCCAGGCGTAGATCGCCGGACTCGATCATCGACACATCGAGGATGTCGTTGATGAGCTCCGGCAGTTGGTGCCCGCCCGCTCGGATCAACCGCACGTCCTCGGACTGTGGCTCGGTCAACGGCGTCGGATGACCTTCGAGAAGGAGCTGGGCAAATCCACCGATCGTTCCCAGCGGGGTGCGAAGTTCGTGGCTGACGGCGTTGAGAAAGTCGGACTTCTGCGCGTCCGCGACCCGCGTTTTGTCCAACGCGGTCTCGTAGAGTCGGAGCTCTTCATCCAAGTGCTCACGCAGGCGTTCGAGCGTATGGAGGAGCTCTCCGATCTGGTCGGTGCTCGTGACCGGGACCCGGGTACCGCCGTCGGTCTCGGCGCCAGGCGCGGCCTTTGCTTGGCCCGTATCGTAGCCGACAGCGTCGAGTCGTCGCGCGATGGAGACGAGGTCTTCGCCCGGGCTCTGTCCGAGCGAGAGCCCCGCCAGCGCCGCCAAACCGATCACGATGCCCAGTCCCGGTAACACCGCGAGTTGCGTGATGCTTCCGGGCGAGCCGCCCGCGAGTGTTTGACCGATCCAACCGCCGACAACCAACATCGAAACGGACAACGCTGCCCCCGCCAGGATCGGTACGTACGCGCCGGTCATCGATGGCGGGTCGTAGGTTCGCAGGGCGTCGCTCAGCGATGGCGGCGGGTTGCGAACGGCCAGCGAGTGAAGCATGCGCTTGAGTGGAATCGAAAGCATGAAGCCCGAGGACCACACCGCACCCAAAGCTGGGGCGAGACGCGCGACGATCTGCTCCGACGGTAGCTCCAGCAGGGCGGGCGGCAGCACGATGGCGGCGATCAACAGCAGTACGATCGGCGGCACGGTGCGCAAGACCGCGGGCACCGACCGTGCGGCGTGGGAAGGCGTGGCGTACTGCGCACGCAAGTAGAGGATCACCAGCTGCGCCAGAGTCGTGCACGCGATGACGAGGCCGACCAGTTCGCTGCCGTCCCAGGTCGAGGCCAACAGCGGTGGCGCCGAAAGTGAGTAGAGCATTTGCGCCAGCCCGAGGTGGAGCAGCGCTGCGACCAAGACAACCCCTAGCGCCCGGACTAGCCAATCCGATTGCTGCCCGGAGGGAGAGGGGTCCATGCGGGGAGGATCCTACCCGCTGTCGGTTGGCTTGAGAACCTAGTCTGCGCCAGGCCCCGATCTAGCGCAGGCAGCCCTGCGCCTCGGCGATGTTTTCGTCCATCATTGTTGGGTCTGCGCCGTACTGCTTGGCTGCCTGGTAGTACTGGATCGCTTCGGGATAGCGATTGAGAACAAAGAGCGCCACCCCGATTTGGCTGTAACAGGTGCCCGCTTGCTCTGGGTGCTGCTGGCACAGCAGGTTGTAGGCGTCGATCGACGACTGGTACTGCCCTCCGACGAGAAGTTGCGCGGCCGCGTTGACCTTGGCCTCAACGCTGCCCGCGGCGGCGGAGGACTGCATCTGCTGGATTAGTTGGGCGGCCTGCTCGGGCGAGACGTCCCTCGCCGCCTCGCCAACGAACGCCGATGCGTGAATTTGCGCCTCCCCACCGTCCCCGTTGGCGGCGGCAATGGCTGAAAGTAGCGCGAGCACGGGCTCGACATCGACCCCGACCGGAATCGTCTGCTGGCCCATGCCGTCCACGACGATCCCGACCTTGCTGGAGGTTAGACCCTGCGCGCCGGTCACCGCGCGGATCGACGACAGTGCCAGCGTGAGCACATCGTCGAACTCTTTGGCGATGAGGTGAGTTGGCGTGATGACGATGGCGTCCTTGGCGGACCCGAACGTGGTCAGGTCGATGCCAGCCACCACATGACTGCCCTGGAGCTCGAGAGGGATGGCGTGGGTGTTGATGTTTCGGAGCTGCTTGGGTGGCACCGTGCCAAACCAAACCTTCTTGCCAAGGTGGGGCGCGAGCGCGTCGCGAACCGCGGCGATGTAGTCGATGTCGGTACGCACGGCCGTTGCGGCCGTGGCGGGGGTGCCCGTTGGTGGGACGGGAGGCGCCTCGGGTTGGGGAGTGCTGTAGACGTAGTCGTGAAAGGATGGCGGTACGATGAACTGCTGAGCGGTTGAGCCCGCGGGATCCAGGCACGCTGTCAGTGCCTGGCACAGCGCGAGCCAGTGGGCGAAGCCAACCTGGTAGGTGGCGATGCCTCCGTATCGGCCGGAGTGCAGGGTGACGTGGGTGGTGCCGTCGCCGACGCCCCGCAGTTGGATGCCCCAGTCGAGCTCGACTTTCGAAAGCCCCGCGGGCCACTCCCACTTGGTGGCGTTGGCAACCGCAGCGATTGCAGGTGCGCCAGTGAGGTACTGCGCGACGCCCGGGTGATTGGGGGACTCCCATTTGCAGGAGGACAGCAGTCCCGCAAACGCTGACTTCAGGCCTGCGCGTCGCAGTACGGCCGGGGCCGCGACGCCGCCGTGCAAGATCCCATGGTGCTCGCCGGGCAAGGCGGCCACGCCCGAGTACGGCTGAACAAACACGTGGGGCCACCCACCGGTCTGCAGCCGCATGACTTGGATGCAGTCCACTGAGAGCGCACCCCCGACGAACGCTTTGAGTATGCCACCCACTGCGCCGTCCGCCGCCTTGGCGTCGTTGGAGATCTCTTCGAAGCCGACGACGTTGATGCCTGCCGCGGCCGCTTCCTGCAGCAGGCCTTCTTTTTGCCTGCTTCGCGCCTTGCCGATGCCTCTGTCGATGAGCCCCATCGTGAGCTAGACGGGTTTTCGACGTCGAGGTCGCAGCAGGTGCGCCCTTTTCTCGGAGGACGCGCGCTGCGCCACACGGCAGCTGCGGCACAGCAGCTACGGCACAAGGGTCAGGATGACGTCGGGCAGGAACACGAGTTCGTCGGTTTTGGCGTCGAGTAGCTCGCGCCGAAAGATCACCGTCTCCCCGTCCTCTTGCAGGAAGAAATCGTGGTTGAAACGATCGCCGTCCTCGGTCTGGATGTAGGAGTAGGCGAGTGTCGGGGAACCGCCGTGGATCTCGAAGTAGTGCATGGCATCGGCCGCGATCGCATCGCCGAGCGACAAGCTCTCGGTCTTCGTGCCCGCTTCGTACTGCGCGAGGGTGATGTCATCGGATGCGAACGTCACGACGTGGCCATCGCTCGGGCTCTCGCGCCATTGCCCGATGAGGGCCACGGGCACCACGATGTCATCGATGCCCGTGTCGCCCGAGTCAAAGACTGAGGGGTCCAGCGGCGGGGCCGCGGGGACATCAACCGCTACGTAGTCGGCCTCGGTGATGCGAATGGCCTCGCGGAGCTCGCGGAGGTCCGGTTGCTGGTCCATCCAGTGCACCTTTTGCAGAGCCAGCGACTCGCCTGCCGTCGGGGCGGGAATGTCGCCCGCCGGAAGCATCACGTAGGTGGTCCACGACTCGGCGTAGTCCTCGTCGCCGTCGGCCCGCTCCGCGTAGCTGGTGACGAAGTCCCCGGTCAGAACCGGTGAGCCGTCTTCGGGGTAGCCGTCGCCGGGGCCTTGAACGTCTGGGAAGGTGTCCAGGAACAGCGGCCAGGACTCATCGACGAAGCCGCGAAGGTGTCCAAATTCGTGAACGAGGCTCCAGTCGAACGTGCCACGTCGAGGCTCCAACGGCGCACAAGGGTCGTCCTGGTTGAGCGCAAAGATATCCACGCTGAATCCGATTTTCAGGCCCAAACGCCTGGTGGTCACGTTGCCGTTGCGGTTGAAGTACGCGATGGGATCGTTGTCCAGGTAGATGTCCAGCTGAACCAGATCGAACAGCTGATTCTCTGGGATCCGGAGGGTGAACTCCTGCCACAGCTTCAGTCCTCCCTCGGCCGCAGCGACGTCGGTGACGAACTTGCCTATCAAGTCGTGGCCATCGACCTCGAATGTGGCGACGACGTTTTTTCCGCCATAATCCAGCGACGGGTTGTCAGGGATGTCGTCCAGGCTCAGCAGGGGTGGGGGCGTGCAGTCGCCCTGGACGTCCGTGTCCCCGCCAGACTCCGAACCCGTGCTGTCGTCCTGAGTGCCCGTGGTGTCGTCGTCGGGGGATTCTCCTGTGGAGGCGGGGCTGCCGCTGCTTTCGTCCTCGGCGTCGGTGGTGCTGTCGGTGTTGCTGCCGTCTGTGGACGCGGAGTCCGCATCGGGGGTCGCAGGGTCGCCGCACGCGACGAGAAGTCCGAACAACGGGAACAGGATACTGGCTGGTTTAGGGGCGTTCATCGTGCGTTCTCGGGGGGGAAACCCTCGTTGCATCGATTCATCGCCGCCGCTGGCCGGGTGCGTCAGTTTTTTGTAGGACCCGGACCTGAGGTCTCGCCCGAGTTCTAGCCGAATCGAGGACCCGGACCTGCGGTGGCTCGGGCCAGGCAGCGCAATCCAGGCCGTCAGGCCCCGCCTCACACCCGATGGACAGCGATTCGGGTGTGTTGAGGCTGCAAGCCCGGTTTGAACCAATGCACGACGTCGGCGAAGCCCAGGCGACGCCGTCATCAAACGAATGTCGGCCCAACTACGGCGGCCTGTCGGCGACGGCGACGTTGTAGAGCGTCGGTAACATGTACGCCCCGTGCGGGAGCAGCGTCAAGGCACCGGTTCGTAGCTTGTCGCGTTCGAGGGCGTACACCCGCCGCCAGTCGGCGTTGCGCTCCAACTCTTGAACCCGCAGCTTCGACTGGGACGATGCGACCGTCGGAACATTCTCAAAGCGTCGCTCAGGGGACTTCGCTCGCGTCCACCACTTTGACTTGCTGAGCTTGCTGAGCCCCATGAAGCGCCGATTCTCCTTCGCCATCGTGTCTTGGATGTTGCGCTCGATTTCGAGACAACGCTCAAATAACTTGTCGGAGAGTTCGTCGTCGGTGAGGTCCCGAAAAATGTCAGGTCGGGCTCGAGTCAGCGTGACGGCGGGCGGGTTGTCGGGGTTGCTGGGGTCGAAGTACTTGCCAGGGCGAACAAATGTTCGCGACTCACCAAAGCGCCAGCCATAGGTCGTGAACCCCGGCCACAGGCGCCCCCACTTGAGTAGCCCGGCGGCGACCGGGTTGCAGTCGGTGTACGCGAGGTCTTCGAGCGTCTCATCGTCGGTGGGCGTGACGGTGTCGCAAGAGCCACCACCCGACCAAAACGAGTCGAAACGGCCGAACCGGGCATTGAAGCCGCGCGCGAGATTGCCATGCACGGAGTTCTTGAAGTTGGGCCGATTGCCGCGATGGTCGGTGATGTTGAGGTGATGATGGTTGCCCATCTGTGTTGCCGCGTGGAACCCGACGCCGTACTTGAGCACCGCTCGCGCAATGGTGTATCCGTAGAAGTTCTTCGTATCTTCGAACGAGTGGCCCTTCTCCGGGGCGCCACACGGTGTCAGGAACAACCGACGGTCATGACAACGGCGGGTGATCATCACGCGAGCGCCAACGACGATGGCTCGCGCCCGAACACGCTCGTGGGAGCGCTGAGCGGCCTTCGCACGATTGGCGACACGGCGAGCCGCGCTGCCGTCGATGTCAGGTGCCGCCACTCAGCGGTACGGTCGGCCGCGAGCGAGAATCGTTGCGAGGAAATCGTGGGGACCGTTAGGTTCCGGGATTTGGAGACCTCGGGTCCGTTTCTTCTGTGGACCACGACAGCATTTCTAGGGACACCGTCCGGCGCGGGCTTGCCGAGAAGGAGATCAAACCATGGCAGCACAAGATGTGGTGCATCCCGTCCGTCGACGCTGAGTTCGTCGAGCGGATGGAGGATGTACTCGACCTCTACGCCG
>JAESSZ010000280.1 GCA_016763875.1 Nannocystaceae bacterium | reverse complement strand
CTGGAACACAAGAAGTCAGGCGAACCCGGTGTCTATGCATTGTTCGCCCATGCCGACGCGACGGCAGGCGACCACGTTGAGATTGACGATGTCGTTTCTGCGTTGACTCATCCCTGAAGTGGCGAGACCGCCGGTCAGCCAACGCCGAACAATGCGCGGACATCCTCCACGATCATGTACAGCGCGGGGACGACGACCAGCGCGATAACCGTCACCAGCAAGACCCCAAAGCCCAGACTCACCGCCATTGGCACCAAGAACTGGGCCTGCACGGACGTCTCGGAGATGATCGGGACCAGTCCGAAGAACGTCGTCAGCGACGTCAGCATGATCGGCCTCAGACGGGTGACACCGGCTTCGACAATCGCGTCGTGCGGCGAGCGACCGCGCGCACGAAGACGATTGCTGGCGTCGATGAGCACCAGTGAGTCGTTCACGACAACCCCAGACAACGCAACGAGACCGAACATGCTCATGATGCTCAGTCCAATCCCCATCAGAGCGTGACCACCGATGGCCCCCACGAAGCCAAACGGGATCACAGCCATCACGATCAGTGGCTGCACGTAGCTGCGAAACGGCACCGCGAGCAACGCAAAGATGATGAACATCGCGACGGCATAGTTGCTGCCCAACGCGACAAACGTCTCTTTCTGCTCACGCTGCTGTCCCGCCATCCCCACGGCTAAGCCTGGGAAATCCCGTCGCAACTGCACCAAGACTGTCTTTTCGAGATCCTCGAGAACCTCTCGCGGACTCGAGACGCCTGGGGCTAACTCAGCGGTGACCGTGACCTGCCGCTGCCCGTCTTCGCGGGAGATCGACGTCGCCGCCCGACCGCGTTCGAAGCTCGCGACGTACGGCAGCGGGACCCAGCCGCCCGCGGGTGTCCGTATTCTCAGGGCGTCGATCGCGTGCTCGGACGCTCGCTGGTCATCGGGCAACCGTACGACGATCTTGACCTCGTTGCGCCCCCGCTGCTGTCGCACGGCCTCCACGCCGTGAAACGCGGCACGAATCTGGCGCGCCACCTCGAGGCCAGTCAGACCCAAGGCTCGAGCTTGCGGCCGAAGGTGAAAGTCCAACTGAGGTTTGCCCTCGGCCCAACTATTGCGGGTGTTCTTGAGTTCCTTGTACTCCTCGAGGGCCGCGGCGAGTTGCCGCGACGCCTCGGCCAAGACCTCGTTGTCATCGTGTCCAAGTTGCACCGCGACGGCAGCACCAGCGCTCGGCCCCATCGCGGCATTGAAGCTGATCGACTCGAGTCCAGCGATCTCGGGCGTGTGTTTTTGCCACGCAGCAGCGAACTGTTCCGCGTTAAAAGGGCGATCATCCCCTTTCACGAGATTGATCTCGACCGCGACGATGTGGCTGCCCTTCTCGGGGTCCCCGGATCCCGGCCCGGATCCCGGCGCCTCCTCACCCAGCCGCGTGTACATACCCCGTCGGTCCTCGGATTCGCCAAGTTCGAGCAGGGCCGCCGTCGCCGCCCGCTCGAGCTGCCTCTGTACCCGGGCAGTCTCGGCCAGCGGACTCCCGTACGGGAGCCGTGCCTGGGCTTTGACGATGTCGCCCTCGATCAGCGGAAAGAAATTGAAGGGCACGTGGCCGCCCGCAACAAATCCCAGCGTCACCACCAACACCGCCACCGCGGCGCCGATCGTCAGGTAGCGATAGCGCACCGCCGACAAGAGAAACGGGCGATAGATCCGCTGCGTGAACGCAGCGAGACCAGCGGCGACCCACGCCTGCACCACTCGGTGTGGCGAACGCCAAGTCGGCTTGTCCGTGGGCGGCGCCTTGCTGTGCGCGAGGTGAGCCGGGAGCACGAAGAAAGACTCGAGTAGCGATAACAGCAGCACCGCCACCACGACCGCCGGGATGAGCTTGAAGATCTTCCCCATGGTCCCGGGCACGAAGAACAGCGGGGCGAACGCGGCAATCGTGGTCAAGATTGCGAACGTCACGGGCACGACCATCTCGCGCGCCGCCGCCACCGCGGCGTCACTCGGACTGCGCCCCTCTTCGCGCATCGCATGCACGCGCTCGCCAACAACGATCGCGTCGTCGACCACCATGCCCAGCGTCACGATGAACGCGAACAGGGTGATCATGTTGATCGAGAAGTCCATCGACCCCAGGATGACGAACGAGCCTAGGAACGAGATGGGGATTCCCAGTGCAACCCAGAACGCCAGACGCAGGTTCAAGAACAGCGCGAGAATGAGGACGACGAGGACTAGTCCCTGCGCCGCGTTTCTCAGCAGCAAGTCCATTCGCTCCCGCAAGATCTGCGAGTCGTCCTGCCAGACGGCGATCTCGACATTACCGGGCAACTCGTTCCGAATCTTGTCCGCGTAGGCGTGCACCGCCGCGGCCACCGACGCCGGGGTTTGATCGCCCACCCGAAACACCGTGATGCGAACGGCCGGTTTACCGTTGAAGAGCGCGGACCGGTCGACGTCCTCGTATCCGTCGGTGATCGTCGCGATTTCCCCCACCGTGACCTCCGCCCCCTGGGGCGTGCGGGTCAGGATCACGTCGCGAAGCTCGTGCCCCTCACGCTTGCGGTCGGCAACGCGCACGTTGATCTCGCCGCGCCGCGTCTCCAACTCGCCGCCCGGTAACTCGGTCGAGGATGCGGAGATCTCGGCTGCAACCTGCTGAGGACTCAAACCGAACTTACGCAGGGTTTGGCGGGGAATCTCGACTGAGATCTCCAGCGGAGGTACGCCCTCGAGCTCAAGCGAGGTGATGTCGGGACTGGCGAGCAGGCCCAAGCGAATGCGTTCCGCGATGTCGTGCAGGGTCCGAAGTTCCTGGTCGCCAGCCAGCACCAGCGACACGACCTGTTTTCGGTTCTTCGCCAGAGCGATCGTCGGCTCCTCGGCGTCTTCGGG
Source organism: Nannocystaceae bacterium (assembly GCA_016763875.1). GTDB lineage: Bacteria > Myxococcota_A > Polyangia > Nannocystales > Nannocystaceae > JAESSZ01. The sequence continues at coordinate 1,059 of JAESSZ010000280.1, read as the reverse complement.
AAACGTCTGAATGCGATCGACCTCGCCTTTGACGTCAGCGAGCACCTGCTCGGGATCTGCGTCCAGCAGCAAGTCGACGCTGACCGTGCCACTGCCTTCGCGTGCCGTGGACTTGACGCGCTTGACCCCGTCGATGCCGCGCACGCGCTCCTCGATCGCCAAGATCAGGCCTTGCTCGACCTCGCTCGGGCTCGCCCCTGGATAGGTGACCTGGACGGTCACCTTGTCCTGAGAGAACTCGGGAAAGACCTCTTGTTTGGTACGAAACGCCCCGATGATCCCGGCGATCACCAAAACGAACATCAGCACGTTCGCGGCGACCGAGTTCCGCGTCATCCATGCAATAGGTCCGCGCTGACGCGTCCCGCTGCTCGAGGGGTCATCACCCTGCATCTGACGGCTCCTGTTGTGGATCCTCTTGTCCGTCCTCGGCCTCTTCGATGCGTACCTTCATGCCCTCGGTGGGCGTGCGGATCGGGGTCATCACCACGCGGTCATCAACCTCGACGCCAGCGGTCGCGACCACGCGCTGGTCGTCGGCCAGGGCTATAGTGAGCGTGCGCCGTCGCAGCGCGCCATCCTGGTCAACGACCCAGACCCGGTTGCCATCGAACACCGCCTTGCGGGGTACCGCGCGGGCACCCTCGAGCAGACGTCCTTCGATCTCGGCCGAGACGAACGCCCCGATGAGTAGCGGAAGCTCGCCCGGGGGAGGATCGAGTGGACGGTCGATCTCGACGATGACCTGGGCGGTACGACTTTGTGCATCGAGCGATCCGACCAGGCGGAGCACCGAGCCACTGCGCACGACCGTCTTGCCCGAAGACAACTCTTGCGTGACGGTCACCTTCGAGCCTGGGGCATCGCCCTGCGGAAAATCGACAAACGCCAGATCCTCGACCGGAAGCGACAGCCGCGCCCAGAACCGGTCGGTGCCCACCAGGGTCGCGAGCACCTTGCCTGGCGACACGATCTCCCCGACCTCGATCGACTCACTGAGCACCGTAGCGTTGAACGGCGCGCGGATACTGATCTTGCCGAGAAGGCAAAGCTTCGCAG
>JAESSZ010000279.1 GCA_016763875.1 Nannocystaceae bacterium | reverse complement strand
CTCGACGGCACCTGCGAGGGACTGTCGACGTGCGAAGACGATATTTGCATCCCGGGCCCGCCGATCCCCGAGGTAGACGGCGATGGTTCGGCCATTGCCGGGGTCGCGATCTCGTTGTCCGGCGATATCGACGACGACGACAACATCGCGGGCTACGACCAGTTGCAGTGGACGCAGCTCGAAGGTCCCGACGCGACGATCCTGCACGAGTTTGGCACCGACGCGGTCGCCTACCTTCCGGACGACGCGCCGGTCGGTATGGAGTTCGTATTCAGGCTTTCGGCGTCGCTGGGTGACGTGGCCACGTTCGCCGACTATGGGGTGACGATCCTCGGAGCCACAGCGACCGGGCCCATGGACGACGCAAAGGAAGCCGTTGCGCTGGCGGGTTCGACGTTTGCGCCCGCCAACGACGGCTACTGGATCGGCACCGGACTCGGCAACTTTGCTCGCATCGACGACGACGCGGTCTCGGCGGAGTACGATCTTCTCTCGCCGATTGCGGACATCGTCCGCTACTCGGGCGGCGTACTGCTTGTGGCCCAGCCCGATCTGCAGACGGTCACCGGGTTCAACAGCAACAACAACATGGCCACGCCGTTCCTTACGGAGCTGAGCGGGGGTGCCCCTCTGGGCGCCGTCAGCGTGCTCGCGGTTGACGGCGATGACAACGTCTACATCGGTACGGCCGAGGGCGATATCTTGTTCTACGACAGCCCCGACGGGGCGGAGCCGGCGACGAGCACGGTGATGGACACGCTGACGACGACGCCTACGGCCTTCGCGCTGTCCGACATCGTGGTGGCGCCCGAGGACGACGAGGGGGACGAAGGCAACGTGCTGTACATCGGGACGATCGATGGCGATGTTCTGCAGCTTGGCCTCAGCGCACCCGAGGACAACTCGGAGCTCGAGATCGGGGTCGCCACTTCGTATCTGTCCGTGCCCGGAACCGGTCCCGTCACCGGCCTCACGGTCGACGGTCTTGGCAACATGTGGGTCGGCAAGAGTTCGGGGGTCTACCTCGTGCGCCGTGCGCCCCAGGCCAACCCGGAGGTTGTGCGAACCATCGCGGCCACCACCGGGCTCGGGGGGTTCAGCGGACTTCGCACCGACGACGGCCGTCTTGTTTGGATCGACCCTGCCTCGGGCCGTGTCGGCTCGATGGTCGCGATCTCGCAGTAGGCCGGTGCTACGCCGGGCAGCGCACTGCGTCTGCCCGACGTCTCAACTTCGACGTCTCAGTTTCCTAGCTGGGCCCGTCGCACCACGCCTCGGCGAGGTCGAAGGCTGGGGTCGCATCGCAGATGAGGCTTCCGTAGCGCACCACGCAGTCGCCCCAGCATTGTTCGGTGCGCAGGCAGGCTTGTCCCGAGCGCAGCAGCTGCACGCAGGTGCCGTTGTCGGCGCCAACGACCAGGTCGCAGAATGATCCGAGTACGCACGCAGCGAGCATCCCGTCATTGCTGCACGCCCCGCCGATGGACGTGCCGTCGGCACACACCGCGTTGAAGCAAACGCCGGTCTGGCACTGACTGCCGTCACCGCATGCCACGCCATTGGGGAACGGGGTCCGCTGGCACGTCAGGTCGACACAAAACAGGTCGGAGGTCGGGTCGCATTCGATGCCGTTGGGACAGGGCCCGCCTTCGGACGCGTAGCTCGCACAGATCTGACCGTTGGCGAAGTCGCAGTACCCGGCGGCACATCCCTCGTTGGACATGCACGGATCTCCGTTGCCCCCGGTGGGCGCGCACGTGGCGGTGCCATCGCAAAAGCCAGAGGCGCACTCTTCGTTGAACGCACAGCCGGAGCCGTCCGGTATCAGCGTGCCGCAGGTGGCGGTGTTGATGTCGCAGTAGGCGGACGCACAGGTCTCGTTACGTGAACATGGGGTTCCCGGACCGGACGGCGCTTGGCATGAGAAGGCGAAACCCATGCCGTCGCCAGCGCAGAAGAATCCTTCCGGGCAATCGGTGTCAGAGGCGGTGTCGTTGCATGGTGCTCCGGGGGCACAAAATCCTCCGACACACAGACTCGTGGTCGGATCGCATGACAACCCTTCGGCGCAGCGGATGCTCTCGGTGCCAGGGGTCGGCGTCAGCATGTCGACGAACGCACAGGCTTCACCGAGCTTCTTTCCCTCCGAGCAAGTACCGTTGCCGTAGCTGCAGATCAAGCCCGTCGCACACTCGGCGTCGGCAAAACAGTTGTCCTCGATCTCTCCCGCGCGTGCACAGACGCCCGCGGTACCCAGCGCAATGCAGCGCAGCGGAGGCTTGCATTCAAACTGCCCAGCGCACTCTTCGCCAACGTTTTGGTTGCCGACGAACATCTCGTCGGGGTCGCACGTCACTTCGACCACATCTTGCTCACCGGGCGTGCAGCGCGTCGCGGTGGGATCGGGGGCGGGAGCGACGACGTTGCATTCGCGGGTCTCTGTCGCGTCGGCGCATGCCTGAACCGCACCCGAGTTGACGTTGACGCGTCCCTGGTTGATCGATAGCGCCAGCACGAGCAGACCCTCGGCGGGGTCGCTGGACAGCCCGGTCTGCTCCAGCCCCAGTGGCACGCCGGCTTCGATAGCGTCGAGCAGGCGCTCGCTGCAGTTGTCCGCGTCGCCCGTGAATGTCCCGACCTGGTAGGCGAGCTCATCGGAAGTGCAGCACCCGAACATCCACCCGCAAGCCGCGTCCACCAGTGGCGTCATGTCGCTCCGGGCGGTGCTGATCCCTGAGGACTCACTTTCGGCGCAGGCGCCCGCAAGACTCCCGATGACGACGGCGACACCCACTGCATATCCACGTAAAGACGACATGCGCGGATTAAAGCACCACTGCGACTTTCTTGGGGCGAGGCCTGGGTGGCAGACCCAGCCGCCCGACACACCTAGGGCACGGCCTAGAGCCGGGTCACGGCGCGCACAGGGCGCGTTTTCACGGGCGGTCAAACCGACCGCGGGGTAGGGAGGGGGCCAGTCGGCTGCTAGACTGCCCGTGGCACCGCCCATCGACGCGATGTGACGCGAATGAACGATCCGTTGAAGCCAAAACACGGGGAAGAACACTTCTCCAGCCACCGCCACGGGGCCGAAATTCCGAGCACGCTGCCCGTCACTCAGCGCGGGGACGCGGGGAAGCGTCGGCTTCTCGTGATCGCTGGCGAGCGGGTGAGTTCGCACGCGTTGCCCGAGACTGGAGAGTTCACGGTCGGTCGTGGGGACGAAGTTGATCTGCGGATCGATGATCCGTCGGTCTCGCGTGTGCATGCCCGGCTGGTGTTTGAGAAGAGTCGGCTGGTCGCTATCAGTGATGCGGGCAGTTCCAACGGCACGCGTGTTCGCGGCAAACGCCTTGCGGTTGATCAAAAAGCATCCGTGCCGCCAGGGGAGACCTTCGAAGTCGGCAACGTACTGTTGATGATTCAGGCGCCGTTCGAGGCCGAGAGCACCCCCGAGACTTCCTCCGAACCAACACAAGCGCACACCGACGAGTCGGGTATCGTCATTGGTGACCGCACGATGGCCAGCCTGTACCAGCTGGCGGAGCGCGTCGCGAAGTCCACAATCAACGTGCTGCTTCTCGGCGAAACGGGGGTTGGCAAGGACGTATTGGCGCGTCGAATCCACGCGAAGTCTCCGCGCGCGGAGCGGCCGTTCCAGCCGCTGAACTGCGGTGCCTTGTCGGACCAGTTGCTCGAGAGCGAGTTGTTCGGTCACGAGAAGGGCTCGTTCACCGGTGCCGTCGAGACCAAACAAGGGCTGCTCGAGGCCGCGGACGGGGGCACGGTTTTCCTGGACGAAGTCGGCGAGATGCCGCTGGGAATTCAGGTCAAGTTTCTACGAGTTCTCGAAGAGCGTCAGGCCCGGCGGGTCGGTGGACTCCGAAGTCGCGCATTCGACATCCGGTTCATCGCTGCGACGAACTGCGACTTGGCCGAGGCTGTGCAGTCCGGGAAGTTTCGCGCCGACCTGTTCTATCGTCTCAATGGCATCTCTTTGTACATCCCGCCATTGCGCCAGCGCGTGGGCGAGATCGAAGCGTTGACGCGCACGTTTGTCGAGAAGTTCTCTAAGCAGTCCGACCGCTCCAGCGTGCCGACTGTGTCCGCGGAGGCGATGAACTGGCTCAAGAGCCACCCGTGGCCCGGCAACATTCGCGAGCTACAAAACGCCATCGAGCGCGCGGTCCTGCTGTCCACCGAGGACGAGATTGCGCTGGAGCACTTACCGGCCCAGCAGCTACAGCCACAACATGGCAACGCGCCCATGGTCTCGCACGCTGCGGGGCCCGCAGTCGACGAAGACCCGGAGCGCGCGCGGATCATTGGTGCGCTCGAGGAGTGTGCGGGCAACCAGACCCGGGCCGCCAAGGTGCTGGGGATCTCGCGCAATACTCTTCTGGCGCGGCTCGACGCCTACGGTATCCCGCGTCCGCGCAAGCCCCGAGGCGGCTGAAGCCTCCCCGCAGCTCGCGCCCGCTGCCTTGCTCGCCCCTTGCTCGCCCCTTGCTCGCCCCGCCACCTTGCTCGCGTGTCGTGCCCAACGCCGATGTGACAGACTCTGCGGCGTGACTTCCCCGGAGGTCTCGGTCGAGCGACTTTTTCGTGCCCCGCGCCACCTTGTTTGGGCGCTGCTGGCCGATACGGATCGCTGCGACCGCGCACTCGGTCTGTCGATTCCGCGTTACGTCTGGCGCGAGATCGACGGTCGTCGCACGCGGGTGGGTGAGGCCAAGCAGGGCGGCCTTGCGATCTCATGGACCGAGCGACCCTACGACTGGCTCGAGGGCCGATTCCTCGTTGGCCGCCGCGACTTTCTGACGGGCCCGGCGAAGGAAGGTGGCATTCGTGTTGAGGTCGAGGATGCGCCCGGCGGCTGCCTTGCCCGGGTCATCGCGTTCGGGGCGGCACGTTCGTGGGCGCTCAAGTTGTTGTCACCGATCTTGCGCAGCGCGCTACGGCGACGCTTGCAGACGTACATCGATGGGGTAGCCAAGATGGTGGAAGACCCGGAGACACTCCGTCGTTTGAGCGAAGGAAGTGCGTCCAGGCCATCTGTGGCGCGCGTGCAGGAGCTGCTCCTGATGACCGACAGCGATTCGGTCGGAGCGGCGAGCGCCGCGACGAACCAGGCCGAGCTGCAGCGACGCCAACGGCAACTCGAATCCAGTCCCACCGACGCCGACGTCGCCCAGAGAATCGCGACGTTTCTTGGGACACGCTCGGACGAAGAAGTCGCGCAGATCAGACCGTTCGAACTCGCGGGCGCCTGGGGACTGGGTCGTCGCGACGTTCTGCGCGGGTTCCTTTACGCGACGAAGGCCGGTTTGGTCGACCTCAACTGGCAGATCAACTGCCCGGTATGCAGGGTGTCAGCGTCGGTGGTCACCTCGCTCGCGGAGGTCGGACGCGAGGTCCACTGCGAGAGCTGCAATATCCAGTACTCGGTTGCTTTTGGGGAGAACGTCGAGGCGGTCTTCCGCTGCAGCGCGGCGCTGCGCTCGGTTGAACCCGCGGTCTACTGCGCCTCAAGTCCCACGTTTCGGCCGCATGTGTTGGCGCAGCTTCGGCTCCCGGCCGGAGGGTCGCGGACAGAGACCTTGGCGCCGTGGTGCGGGCACGTGCGGGTACGGACTTTGGACGGACAAACGTCTCAGTCCCACGAGAGCGACAGCGCACCACAGCGGCTAGAGATCGTCGTCACCAATACCAGCGTCGTGCTCAGCGCGCACGGTCGAGCCGAGAATGGCGAGACCGAGATCTCCATGCGTTCGGAGTGCGACGAGGCGGTCCACGTCCTGTTGGAGCGCGCGGGCTGGGCGGCTGACGCGGCGCTCGGTTCGGTGGTTGCCTCGATGGCCGAGTTCGTCGATCTCTTCGCCACTGAAGCACCCGCAGCGGGACTCGAGCTGTCGATCGGGCGGCTCACTCTGCTGTTCTCAGACCTTACGGGCTCGACGGCGCTATACAGTCGCATCGGGGATGCTCGGGCGTTCGCGGTCGTGCAGGAACACTTCTCGATCGTCGAAGCCTTGGTCAATCGCCACGGCGGCGCTTTGGTCAAGACGATGGGTGACGCTGTCATGGCCACGTTCGCCTCGTTACCCGATGCGGTCGCTGCCGCGCTGGACGCGGTCAAGGAGACCGAGGCGCGCCACAGTGATCTGGATATCGGGGTCAAGCTCGGGGTGCACGAGGGCCCCTGTCTTGCGGTCCGGGCCAACGAACGCCTGGACTTCTTCGGTACCACGGTCAACGTTGCCGCGCGCCTGCAAGCGCAAGCGCGAGCGGGCGAACTCGTGCTGCATCAGGCGGTGGCGAATCGTCCAGAACTGGCGAAACTTCTGGAAGGCCGGACCCGCCGAGAGTTCGAGACCGGACTCAAGGGGATCGAAGGTGCGCAGCACCTGGTCGGCTTCGACCTTGCGTAGTTTTCGGGCCTAGTTTTCGGGCCTAGTTTTCGGGCCTAGTTTTCGGGCAGATACCGATAGTGGCCCGTGATCGGCCAGTCGAAGAGCACGTCCTGCAACTTCGGGCCTTCTCCGATGTTGTGGACGACCTTGTAGCGAGTCTGCTCGTCGTTGAAGACGTTGGACACCACGCCAATGTGGTCGACGTGTTTCTTGTTGTGCCCCACGTTCCAGGTGACGACTTCGCCGGGTTGGTAGTCGGCGGCGTCCACCGTCTTGGGCCGAGTCTCGCCGTGATGCGTGAAGAACTTTTGCAGGTTCGGCACTCGACGATGGTCGATGTTTGAGTCCGGCTTAGTGAGGCCCCAGTTGGCGGGGTACTTATCGAACGCGGCGAGCATGTCCTCGTGCACGCGCTTTTGCAGGTCGATATCGATTCCTCGATAGGCCCGGATCAGCACGTCGGTGCACACGCCCGTGCCCTCGGGAACGTCGCCCCCGGGATATTCGAGTCTGACGTAGCCGGACTCGTAGGCGACCTCGTGGTGGGTGCGTTCGATGGCGGCCTGCACCAGCAACCGGTCCTTGGCTGGGGCTGGGGGCGCCTCGACGTCGGGTCGTGGTGCCAAGACCATGGCCAGTGCCTTCGCCAAGTCCGGCGACGGTGAGGCGGCCTCCGTTTCACCGCACGCGGCGAGCGTGGATAGCGCGAGCACGACAGACAACAGCGGAGCGCGCGAACTTGTCACGTACTGGGACCTACCTGCGCTTGTGGCTGATCCCAAGAAAACTGGGGAAACGGATGCGTGGACAACGCGGCGCGTTTCGAGGAGCCCAAAAATGCCCCCGCGGCCGGGAACCCTGGCACCCTTATAGGGAAAGAGGTTCTTGCTCCTATGGACTTGATCATTTGTAGTGGTTGCCAACGTCATGTTCGCGCAAATGGCGCATCTTGCCCGTTCTGCCATCGTGGCTTGCGATCGATGCGTGCACCGCTGCCGGCCTTGTTTGGTCTTGCACTCGGGCTCACGCTTTCGGCCTGCGCGGGGGACGACTCCTCGTCCGACGACGCGGCCGCGACCACGACCGCAACCGCGACCGAAGACGCAGGGGCCACGGCAATGACCCTCGACGCCAGTACGACGATCACCCAGCCGCCGGAGACGGTGGATGCAGGGGGAGAGACGTACGGCGGGCCCGAGTGGGACACCGATACCTTTGGGACGACCACTGACGGTGGCGCAGCGACGGTAGCCTCGGACACCGACACGGATACCACCACCCGCGACCCCGGGACGGACACGGACGATGCCGGTGGAGAGACGT
>JAESSZ010000278.1 GCA_016763875.1 Nannocystaceae bacterium | reverse complement strand
GGTCAGCCAGCGCAGCCTCGACTTGGGCGTCGGTCGAGTACGTGTCGTACAGACCGTCGGTGATGAGGATGTTGGCGTAGACCGTGCTCGCATCAATGGGATACAGCGCGGGCGGATCGGCCTGATAAGCGGTGATGTTGTTCGCAGCGAGTTCGAGACCGCGATGGGTGTACGTCGCAGACCCGGTACACAGACCGGGCTGCACACCCAGGCTGCACTGCGGCATGCGGCTGTAGGTGTCCTGGTCAAACCCCGGATAGCCGGGCGACGTCGGACCCTGGAAGCTCCAGATGATCGGCGGGCCAGCCCAGGGGTCGGCGCAACCGGGACCACACGAGGTGTCGGGTTCCAACGCCCACGCGAAGTTGTCCTTCATGCATGGGCCGTAGTCGACCAGCACGGTCTCTTCGACCGGCGCCTCGGAGCCGAACGTCAGCAAGCCAAGGTGTACGAGGTCTTCAACCGGCTGGTTGTTGATCCCGATGATCGGCACGTCGAAGATCGAGTTGGCCCCGCCAGTGCTTCGCGGGCTTGATCCCAACCGGTCTCGTCCATGGCACCAGACGCGCCGTCCACGTTGAGCATCGAGGACGAAGCGTCGAGGATCACCATGATGCGCGGCAGGCCGCTGGTGCACTGCGGGATGATGATCTCCTGCTCGATGCTGTCGACGACCTCTTCGAGGGCCGCTTCCAGCTCGCCTGCGCCCGCTGCGATAGCGGTCATCGTGCCGCCGGCCATGGCGACTTCGTCGGCGAAACCGTCGCCCGCCGCGTCCCCAAACGCCACGACGTACGTCGCAACGTTGTCCGTGTTGAAGAGGTCGGCCGCCGTGAGCGCGGGATTCTCTTCCGGTGGCTCGCCGGGGTCGGTATCGCCGTCCACGCCGTGCCAGACCCCGTCGGTCAGCAGGAGAACCGCGTAGAAGCGCCCCTCCATTGGCGTGAGGTCATCGGGAAAGTCGACGCGAGCTTGAGCGATCGTCGATTGTGCCAAGCGCATGGCCCCGTTGGTCCAAGTGCCGATACACGCCTGCCCGAGCTGGCATTCGGTGGGGGGTCCGATCTGCTCAAGGAAGTCGGTGACCGCCTCGCCGTTGCACTCGTAGTAGCCCTGCTCGACGTTGTCGACGTCGTACCAAGGCACATCGAGGCTCTGGCCATCCAGCAGCGGATAGCCGGTCGCGGCGCCCGGATCGTTGGGGATCGTCGTGTCCTCGGTGGCCGGAATTCCGTCGACATTGGGCACCGGGTCATGGCCGAAGCGCATCAACGAGATGTGCATCGACTCGTTGAAGAACCCGTTGTCGGTCGTAATGATGTTGTTGACGGCTTCGACCGCCGCTTCCCACCGCGTGAGGCCGGGCTCGAAGTCGTCGGCCATCGACGATGAGTAGTCGAGCAGGATCAAGAAGTTCGGCTTCTTGAACGTGCACTCCGCCTCCAACGGGCAGTCGCCGCCTGCTTCCGCGGGCTTCTCTGTACCGCCTACGAAAGCGAGCCCTAAACCCGCAAGAAGCCCAGCCTGAATGCCGAGCCGTCGCCAAGAACCGATCAATGCCAGACGCTTCATGTCCGAAAACCTTCGTGAAACTCGCGTCCCAGTCCTTGCCGACTCATGCGTGTCATGAGGCGTAAGACCTGGGATTGACTTGAGAAAAACTGCGGGGAACCCCGCTGAAATCCGACGTTACGCCCGTTGCCCGCGGGGGTCAACAACTCCTCCATGGGCCAAGGGCCCGATTCCCTTCGGGATTTTGGTGCGAGGACGCAGTCCCACGCAATGCGAACGCATGCACCCGGTGAGTGATCGCACCTGATGCAGCCCACGGTGCGCTCGCCATGCACCAACGCGCCGCGACACCCTCAGCGTCGCCGTGACGACGTTCCCCGCCCGACCCGTCCGCCTCTGGCGCCACGCGCTTTGCGTCGCAGGCGCCATGGCCCTGCTTTCGTCCAGCGCGGCGAGCTGCACCAAGAAAACGCCCGCAAGTACGGCGCCGACACGCGCGCTTCTTGGCGCCGAAGCCACCACGCACCGCCCCACACTCGATACCGCCCGCATGCTGGGCCTGCTCGAGACTTTGTCTTCGGACGAGTTCGGCGGACGCTACACACTGAGTGACGACATCGCCCGCGCCGCAGCGTTGGTGGCCCAGGGCTACGCCAAGTCTGGCGTCCAACCCGTTGGCGATGGGTACACCGCGTCCTTTTCACTCATCACCGCGGTGGCCAACGCATCGCCGCCCGCACTGGCGGTCCTGAGCAAGGGAGGCGAGACGAAGGCGGGCAAGACGAAGTTGGGCCGAGACGGGGCGTTCGTTGTGCTGCGACCCAGCGGCTCGGGCGAGGTGCAAGGAGAAGCGATGTTTGTTGGTTACGCCGCCCAGGGGGTCGACGCCAGCGGCGCGGTGACTTACGACGACCTCGCTGGCATCGACCTGAAAGGAAAGATCGCCGTCGTGCTCCTTGATGCCCCGATGCAACCGAGCGTTCGGGAGTTCTGGAGCGCTGTGGACGATCAGGTCCGTGCCTTCGAACGCGACACCGCCAAGTTGAACAAGGCGGGCAAGCTCAAAGCGCTGGCCAAGAAACACATCGCGCTGCGTAAGCGCGTGGCGAAGCTCGCGACGCCCTACTTACGCGGCACATCTCTGCCCCCGCAATTCACCCAAGCGCCTGCCGATCCACTGGTCGCGGTTAAAACGCGCGAGCTCACCGCCCCGATCCTGTTCCACACTAAGGACCTGCCAGGACCCAAGTTCGGACGTCGGGAAGCACGCCTGTCGACAAAGCTCGAGCGACTGGTCGAAGCCGGCGCCGCGGGCATCGTCGTGGTCAAAGGACCCAACTCGTTCGTGACCAGCGCCGCGCGCAAGGCCGAGACTCTGCCCGAGATCACAGACGACGCGAGGCCGCTTCGCACGGCGTACGACGTGCCTATCGTGCGTGTGTCTTGGAAGGAAGCCGATCGGCTCTTCCGCGGCGCAACAAAGATCTCCGCAAGGCAAAAATCGATCGACAACAAGCTCGAGCCGCAATCGGAGCCGCTCGATGTCACGGTCCAGCTGACAACCAGCGTCAAGCACGACACGGCCGAGGTTCCCAACGTGTTGGGTGTGATCCCCGGCGGTGACCTCGCGAACGAGATCGTGCTCATCGGCGCACACTACGACCACATCGGACGCGACGAAGGTGGGCCCGGACACTGTCGCGCCACGGGCGAGGGCGAGAACCGAGACGACATTTGCAACGGTGCCGACGACAACGGCAGTGGCACCGTCATCGTCGCGGAGCTGGCCCGCGCGATCGCGGAGTCGGGGTTTACGCCCAGGCGCACCCTCGTTTTTGCGTTGTTCGCGGGGGAAGAGCTCGGACTATTGGGTTCCGAGGCGATGGCGAACAATTTGCCGACGGCGGCCCCCTTCGACAGCGGCAAGATCGTCGCCATGATCAACATCGACATGGTCGGCCGCCTGCGACCGGAGCTCGGTCTCGCGGTTGGCGGCGTGGGAAGCAGCCCGGGCTGGATGCCCTTGCTCGACCAGCTCGATTCGCGCGGCATGCCGATCATGTTCGACAGCGCCGTCACCACGCGAAGTGACCACGCGAACTTCTTCCGGCACGACATCCCCGTGCTCTTCCTGTTCACCCACGTTCACGGCGACTATCACGCCCCTGGCGACGATATCGGAGCGATCAATCGCGACGGCTTGGCCGCGATCGCCAACTACGTTCTGGACATCACCCGCGCCGCCGCCGACGGCCCCGGGCTCACCTTCACCCGGGGTAATGGTCTGGTCGGCGCACTGCCAGGGGATGATCCGGCGACAGTGGTGAAGCGGATCGGGTTTTCTGAGGCTGTCGAGGTTCAAGCGAGCGACGCTGTGTGAGGCCGAGCTGTTCGCGCTGCGCCGCCGCAATTGAGTCCTGGTAGGTCGTGCGGCGCCAACGATCGTGTGCCGGCCACCCCGCTCAACTACTCCGCGTGCTGCGTCCGCTGGCGATCGAGCTGGCGAGCAGCGCAGCGAGGTCTCGTCCCCGGGCGTATCCACGCTCCGAGATCAAAGCCACCGACGCGCGCGCACGCTCCAAGTCCGAGCTTGTTGCCGCGCGCACGAGTCCGCGAATGTCGCCTGCGTCCTGAGGCCGGGTTTCATCATCACGCGCGAGCAGCTTCAGGGCCAAGAGGTCCCCGAGGCTTGCAACAGGCACCGTTGTGCTGCGCAGGATCTCGACAGGCTCCGCGGCGTCGACCAGTTCCGGCTCGATTCCGGAGGACGCGAACAACAGATCAACGATCGCGGTTCCGTCCCCCGGCGGCAACATACGAGCGGTCGCAAGTCGACCTGTGTCCGTTTGCTCGACCACCCCCGAAACGGTGTAGCCGGCACACATCATGTCGCGAAGTAACGACTCTGCTGCCGCGTCATCGAGCACACTCACCGCGATATCGACATCGCGTGTGGTCCGGGGTTCTATGTGGACTGATACGGCAAGGCCGCCTACGAGGGCGAATCGGTAGCGCGTCCCACCGAGGTCGGCGAGGATCCGTCGGATCGACCCGACGAGGTGGTTCATGACCCAACTTTTGGCCACGCACTGGGCCGGCCGCAGGCATCGCCGTGTTCAGCTCCGGGTCGGGTGTGCAACCAAGCAACCAAGAGTCGCTCGATCTCTCCGTCCGAGGCCTCCGGGTTCGCACGGCGCAGGTTCTGCCGCATCATCTGCTCCGCCATTTCCGCCAGCTCAAGCGCGATCTGCAGCCGCTGAGACGCAGTGGAGACGGTGGAACTCACCAGTACGATACTAGCACGGGGGATGGCCCGCCGATGGGTCCGCCGCATTGACTCCCATCCGGGCAGTTGCGGTTGCTCGAGCAGAAGATGGCCGCACACCTGAGACAACTGAAGCCCCAGGTGCGGCATGAGGAGCCCGCGACGCAATCACTGTCGACGTGGCACCCGTTGTCGCTTTCGCAGCTAGCTCGGCCGTCGTCGTCGTCGCCGTTCGCACAACGTATTGTTGTTGGCGTTGCTCCCGTCCGTCCCGTCACAATACTGGTAGTCGCACTCGGTAGAGCTCAACGACGCGCAGTCTGGGTCCAGGGCGTTGCGTCCGCAGTCGCAGCCATCGTTGGCCCCGTAGTACTCGACGTTGCAGTCCCAGCTCTCCGGGAGGCGCGACCGGAATGAAAATAATCTTCGCACTCAGGACGGTCGACAACTCCTGCCAACAGGGTCAGGTCCCGCGGCGTCGGACCCATTGAAGCAACGCAGCCGCGGTCCTCGGACCTGCGGGGTCGCTCCCGAGATCGCTCCCGAGATCGCTCCCGAGATCGCTCCTAAGGAGTAGCCCGGTCGCGTCGCGGATCGGCGAATCGCGCATGCAGTCTTCCAGGTCTAGAGCCGTCCCTCGACGGGGGAGCTCGCTTGCGTCGACACCGGTGGCTATCGAGACCAGCGTGGCGCCAAGCCCATAGAGATCCGCGGCGACCCCCGGTTGCGCGTCGCTCAGAGTGTAGCCCTCGCGGCCGGTAACTGTCGCACCATCGGAGACCAGTGAGCGCGCCGCTCCGAAGGACGTGACCGACACATCCCCACGATCGGAGACAACAACGTGCTCGGGCTGCAAGTCGCAATGAAAAACCGGGGGATTGAGTTCATGCAGATAGGCCAGCACACCCAGCGTGCGCTCCAGGATCACTCGGAGCTTGGCGTCAGACCATCGGTCGCCTCGGTCGAGCCGTGCTTGCAGGCTGGAGCCCGGAACACGCGCCATCACGAGATAGGCGCTTCCGCTCGCCTCACCGTGCTCGACGTAGCGCGGGACAGACTGGTGGTGCAGAGATCGCAGTGTCTTGCTTTCGGCCTCGAGTGTCCGCCAGTCGTCCCAGCCGAGCGTTCCCTGCGGCGTGACCAACTTGAGAGCCAGCGGTCGCTGCGAGCGCCTGTCGAGTACTAGCGCGACGCGCTCCGAGCCGGGAACCAGCGTCTGAAACTCGTAGCGCTCGCGCAGCGCGGGCGCT
>JAESSZ010000277.1 GCA_016763875.1 Nannocystaceae bacterium | reverse complement strand
TGGCTCGGAGGTCGGCCTCGGCGTCGTTCAGCGCGTCGCGCAGGATCATCCCTTGCGCACGCTGGTAGGTCACGACGTCGAAGGCCGATGTGCACTCCGGCGTTGCACCCTCCAGCAGGCCACCGTCGAAGGCGGCGCCGGCGACCTCGTAGTTGAACGCGCCCCCGTTTTGGACGAACACCGGTTCCTGAATTGCGTCGGCCTCGTCCCCGAGTGGGCCAACCGTGTGAACGGCGTCGGCCACCGACCGCATGATCGCGTTGTAGACGCGCGCGTTGCTGGGCCGGCGCGAGGTCTCCGGCCGGAAACTGATCGCGTACTCGGACTCCAGCCCGGTGAGCCGGCGCATCGGACTCCGAGTCGCTCTATTCGCCGCCGAAGGGGACTTCCGCGTCACGCGCATAGGTTTCAGGATCGCGCTTCGCGTCATCGCGGATGCGCGCCAGAACGTCCGAAAGGGCATCGTTGGCTGGCGCTAGCGCCGGATTCTGCTTCACAGCAGCGTTGCCGTCGAACTCGACGTGGGGTGTGCGGCGCGTGCTCATGCGTCTGCGTTAGCATCCCCAACGGGCTGGGGCCACGGATTCCTGAGCGATTTGTGCGCTGGAGCTTGGCTCCGCCGCAATGGCCTTTCGCAAGTGGTGAGCATTTTGACTTGCCAGCCCGCAACTCGGTTTGTTGAATCGCGACCGTGAATCGCTCGATGCAGGCCCATCACTAGATCTCCAGAGCTTCAACCACGTAGACACTCGTGGCCGGATCACAGGGCCAGGCGAGATCGACGGCGGCGTGTCGAGAGGAGCTCGTCGAAGGAAATGCCCCGGCTAACAGAGTGTTGTGAGGACACCGTCACCACGGTCGCCAGCGGCCCGCATGAACGCTCGAAGCTCCGAAAATGACTCGCAGAGGTACTCCCGATCGTCTTCTTCGCGGCCTTCGTCCGTCGAGTAGATCTCGTGCTCACAAAGCGTCGCATGGTCGAAGCGTTCTGCGACGAAGGCTGCGTCGAACGGCTCGAGGGCGGTCGATATTTCGTCCACCTGCTCGGGGCTGAAGAGCCGAGCGGGACCGAAACCGAGATCGCCGCCGACGTTCGTACCGCCACTGAGCACGAAGCCCAGGGGCAGAGGTTGCTCGTCGGTGGTCCTCGTGAGGAGGAAGTGGATCCCGTGCCAGGCTTTGTCGATGGAGCATTCGACGACCGGAAATTCGAATCCTGACTGGCCCGTTGTTTGTCCTGGGTCGGAGCCGAGCATGATCGTCTCGACGGAGTCCGGGCGAAACCTCAACCGCGACAGTCCGTCCCTGTTCAGGGCGTAGAAGTAGGAACGCATTCCCATCACGCGGAGCGTAGCAGCTGGGCCGCGGTGACTTGGTCGTATCCCGTGAATCACGCCCGTCGTGACGCCAGGGCCAATGTGGCGTAGCAGCACGGCGTCGCGGCAAGGCTGACAAACTCCGAGAGGATCGAGCACGCACGCGCCTGGAAATCGAGTGGCCAGAGTCGTTCCGAGTACGGGAAAAAGAACGGCGTACTACCCCCCAGCTTCGCTGACTGTGTGGAACTCGCAGTTCCGAAACCAGATAGACCTGAGCACATGACCCGCCCGACGACCCGCCCGACGATCCGCCATCTGACTCGCGCTTTGGGTGCGGTCACCGGCGACGAGATCGTGGCCGTCGTCGGAGTTTCGACGCAGCACGAGCCCTGCGGTCTTAGATGGGCACGAAGAAGTTTATCGTCTGATCCGCGCCATCGGTGCAATTTGCAAGACTCGTATACACATCCTGCCCCGCGGAGTCGATCATGCAGCTTAGCTCTTCGACATCGTCGAATGTCAATACGCTCACGTAGTGGCCATTGTACCATTCCTGGACCCTCAGTTCGACCAGGGAATTCGTACCGGTGTGGCCCCAATTGAAGTCGTTTGTATCAATAGAAATCGACCAGCTGGTTAACGCCGGACTCCCAATCCAGGTTCCTGCGGGAAGCAATGTTGAGGCTGTGGTGCCTGTGCCGATCGTATCCCAACCACCGGTCGTGAAGTCTTTCGTCTGAACACGCATGGCCATCCCGGGCGCGGCTCTGGAGAAGCCCCGAAACATCATGCTGTCGGGAAGTTCATAGACCGAGTCCCATGCCATATTGTCAAACGGCTCCATGACGCAACCGGACAAGAACGCGGACAAGGCGATCAACTGAGCAAGAGCTGTCTTCGATTTCATATCTTCTGAGTGCCGAACGGACCCGAACTGATCCCAGATTTTCCCGGGACTTCGAGTGGGCGGAGCACCGGGAAGAAGAGTCGCAAAACGTGCTGTCGCCTACTCCGGGTCGGCGGGGGGTGTCGGTCACCGCGGGACTGCGCCTCTCGATCGGTCGGTGGCCGCGTGTCTTGGCCGATGGTTTCCGATGCTCCGCTGTTTCCCGCCGCGATCGCGGCCCTGACTGCGCGCAACATCGCGTCGCTCCTGCCGTACTGCGTAGGGAGGGGCCTGGGCTCAACTGCCTCCGCCTTTTGTTTAGGGTCTCCAGTGTGGGCCACCCACGGCCTCTATGCTCACGCGGGCTGTCGTCGGTGAGGCTGAGCTTCACATCGGCCTCGGATCCGTCGTCGCGTCGAGCGTCGGGCAGTACCTCAAGGTCGAACCCGTCGCGGAGGACCGCCGCTCAGAGCACGAGTCGGCCGGAAGGACGACTCGTTGACGAACGTGCCACGTCATAAGTACTGATATTTCCATGTCCCTCCCTGGGCCACGGTCACCAAAACGCTCAATCGTTTTTCACATCAGGACGCTCTCCGATAGTGACAATTGAGGGGAAACAAGTACGGTCAAGCCTGTGCCATTTCACTCCAGAATATTCGCTCCGCTCATTTGTCTCGCCGTCGTCCCGCTCGTTGCATGCAGTGAATCGCCGGACTCCGAATCTGGAAATCTTCGCATGGGAGTTGCCGGCCAGGATGTCGACGGCAACTTCTACCGACTCCGTTCCGGGAGTATCGACGTGTCCGGTCCAACGTTCTTGATCATGGACACCGAGACGGATCCGAGTACGACCGCGTACCTCACGGCGGACGTGCCCACAGGGGACTATAGCCTGCAGCTTCAGCCCGGCTGGTGGGTCGAACAGTGGGACCCGTTCTCCGATGTTTCCTTCCTGATCGAGGCTCGGCTCATCTCGGACAACCCGGCAAACGCGACGGTCTCGGAGCTGGCGACGACGATCGTAACCTACACGTTCTATGTCGAAGGCGTCGGCCCGATCATTCTTGGCGATGGATACCTCGCCATCGATGTGGACTTCGATACTGTCCCGCCGGTCTGTGCTCCCGACTCGCAAGATTGTGGAAACGGGCTGACCTGCGCTCTCGTCGACTTTGCCGCCCCTGCGTTCGAATGTGGGCCAGAAGGACCCTCTTTGGCCTACGAACCGTGTTACGGGGCGTTCGACTGCGAGATGGACGCCGCATGCGTGCCGGACTCCGAGAACTTCAACTGTTCGCCGTTCGGTGGCGACTGCTGCGTTCCTACGTGTGACACGATCATTCCGGACTGCCCCTTCGGAGAAATGTGCTCGCCACTGGACGGCGCGACCGGCATCTGCACGGGCTTCTAGTACCTCACGCCTGAGCGTCTAGGCGACAGAAAGCCAAGTTGGTCACGCCTGACCGCCTTGGCGCCCAGTGTGATGGGCCTTGCGATGAACTGCTCGGCCGTCATCGTGACCGAGCGAGCGATGGCGGGCAGTGTCGAGGCGAACGTGTCCGTCGGGCAGCCGCCCGATGGCGCCACGACGGAGCGCGGTGACCGCAGCAAATATCGGCACAGCAAATATCGGCACAAGTGCTGCAGCTGTTTGCGGTCGCGCCCGTCGACAGTCGTGGCCGCATGCAAGTTCATCCGTTGGAGCGACTGCTGCCTGCAGTCGGGTATCGGCAGTGGGTCTTGTCGTTGCCCGGGCCCATGGCGGCGCGGCAGGTGTACGACGCGCCGAGATCTCAGAGCACGGCGAGGACGCTGACTCGCGAACTCAGGGCGCGCTTGAGGAGCTGCGGGCGTGGCGAGGTGCACATCCGGCCGAGCAGTGAGACTGCTCGCGGGTTCTCGCGCCCACCGCCTCAGGAATCCGCGGTCTGTACCTTCATCCTGAACTCTTTGAGTAGTCGTCGTTCGCCGCCCTCGACAGAGATGAACCGGAAGGTCGTCCCGCCGCCATCGATGGTCATCTGAGTCGCCGCAGCGACGAATTGATACTCGCAGCAGGCGTAGATGGCAGAGTCATCGGCGTCGAACGCAACGCCGGTGATCGTCTTTGTCGGGTAGTCGCCGAGCGTGATCTCGATCTCGAGCTGCGTGACCCCCTCCAAATCGACGCCATATCGCGTGACCACGATGTCGCAGGGCTCGGGCGGGGGTATGGGCGCAATGTCGCCGCCCTCGTTGCCCATGTCGAGATCAAAGACCTCGATGTCGAGTTCTCGGATCTTGGCCGCAGCCTTGGCGCCACAGAATGGATGTCGGAGGCCACGGCCGTTGTTGTGTCGGACTCCGGCGACCAGCAGAGCGAGGTCTCCGGCCGCCGAAGCGCCGGATTCGGAGAAGAGGAGTTCTTCGAAAGCGTCGGCCTCCGGCCCATCCTCGAGGGCGCCGCTGACGTAGCGCTCAAGTTGAACGAAGATCTCCTCGACCGTGGTCATGGCGCTACCTCGTAGATCTGAGGCCGGCGGAGGCACTCGCGCAGGGCAACGAGCGTGCGGTGACGAACGACCCTAACGTTTCCTTCGCTGATCCGCAGCGCTTCGGCGATCTCGCACGCGGACGACTCATCAAAAAAGCTGCGTCCGATCACCTCGCGTGCGCGCACCGAAAGACGCGCAAGGCAGTCTTCAAGGTGACCGCGCCGGTCGTGCGCTTCGAGATCGTACTGATCGAGGCAAGCCGTTCCCCGTGGCCCGTAGGCCTCCCACAGCTCGCGCCGCCGCTCCTGCCGCCGGACCGCGCCGCGGCTCATGTTGCGGCACACGCCCAGCGCGAACGCCCAAAAACGTTCGGGCTCCTCGACTTTCCGTGTTCGAAGAGCCTCGACCAAGAGTAAGCACGCGTCTTGGCAGAACTCATCGACATCGGCCCTAGAGTTGAGCCGACGCCGGGCAAAGGCCAAAATGGAGGGATGCACCCGCGACAGCAGGCGCGCCTCGGACTTCCGATCGCCATCGAGCGCCGCGCAAGCAAGCTGCGCGACAGAAATGGCGTCGCCTCCCACGAGCGCACCGTACCATCGCCCGGCGTTCGCCTCCCAAGCGGCGCGAGAGGGCGATCGTGGGACCTGTGCTCGTAAATGCAGACTTCGCAAACCCCGGCCTCCTAGTCCTGCGGTTCCCACGATCCTGCGGCGCGCATGGGAGGCCCGGAGTCTCGCGCCGTAGGGGGCAGCGAGTTGAGGTAGCGAAAAACCGAACGTTTGTCCGCGTCGGACATCATGTCGTAGTTGCCCCAAGGCATGACGCTGTTCGAGTCGACGAAGCCTGCCGCCAGCCGGCGCAGGAAGTCTTCCTCCGTCCAATTCACGATGCGCCCGTACTTTGGGTCGGGGGTTAGATTGGGAGCGCAGTACTCAAAGTTGTCGTTCTCCTTGCCGGGCTCTGCCGCGAAGCACCCCGAGAAGAGGGGGCCGCTTTGTTTCATGCCACCGAGAAAATCGTAGGGACTGTGACACGTCGAACACATCGCTGGGCCGTTCGCCAGATACTCACCGCGCTCTATCGAGGGCTCGTCTGCCGGCGGTACAAACGCCGGCGTGGGTAGAGATTTTGGGCCGAAGATGCCGAAAGCGAGCATCGCTCGGCCGCCGAAATTCAGCTCGTCGTCCGGTACTTCGTGGTCAGACGCCGGGAGGGTTCGCAGGTACGAAATCACGGCCTGGATATCCTCGTCGGGCGCCATCCCCACGGCCATGCTCATGAAGATTCGAAGCTTGCCGTCCTCGCCCACGCCGTGTTTGAGGATCATCGCGAGATGCTCGTCGGAGCGCGCCCCGATGCCGTGGACCTGGTCTGAGCTGAGGTTGGAAGACCACATCGTGCCGAGTGGAGGCACGATCCACTCCTGTCCGCCGATCGGCTCAACCATGCCCATCGGCTTGTCACGCACTACGCGTTCCCAGCTCGCCGCATGACAGGCGGTGCAATGCATCGCACCATGAAATAGGTTCTCACCGCGTGCGATCACCGCGGGGTCAGTGCTTGCTCGGATCCCCGTAGGAGGAAACTCGAAGGTCGGATCCCCCGCTACCTGGACGAATGCGACGAACCCCGCTGCGCAAAGGAGGAGCGAAGAACCGAGATAGGCCAAGATTCGTAGCCAGCGGCGTCGGGGCCTGGAGGTGGAAACAGAGGCATGGCCGGACATGCCCACCCTCAGTGCCGCGACCTATCGCCGCGTTACACAACTTATGCGCCAGCCTCCAACAAATCGTGGCCGGCGGCAGTGCGTCCGGCTACCTGCGGGGAGGCCGGCTACTCACCGCCCATCGATGAGCGAAACGTCGTCGATGACGATCGGTGCCTCGGCCTCAAGTGCCTCAATAAAGAACGCGACCGGCGTGTGCTCGATCCTATCAAACTTGACCGCGACTCGGCCCCTGCGAATGCGACAGTCTTGGACGACCTCCTCACCCGACTCGAGGATGAAACCGCACAAGAGCCGGCCCTGGCCCGCAGCGGTGAAGCCCACCGACCAGGCACGTCCACCGACCAATGCTGAACGCGTCATGATCATGCGGTGGCCGGGTTCGAGCAACGCTGCAAAACCACCGCGAGGGTCCGAGACGAACGACATCGGCACGAGGGGAGTCTCGAGGCCGTCGGGCGATGCGGAGCCAACACCGAGCCGCTCGATGGCGTCGGTAAACTGAACGGTCGCCTCGCTTGCCGCGACCTGAACCTGGGTGACCCCAATCGCCCCACCCTCGCTGCGCACGAAGATCGAACCACCGATGGGCTCGGCAAGTTTGGCGCTGAGCACCGCGACCGACCCCGGCTCAACTTCGGCCTCAGCGAGCACTCGTCCCGCGGCGTCGACCACGGACAACGTTCCCGGCTCGTCGCCCGCCGCAGTCGCGAGCATGGCGATGCGTGTCCCAACTCCGCCAGCGATCGCGACCTGCAACTCGACAGACTCCTCGCGAATCACTGCCATGGGCTCGTTGATGAACCGTAGCCAATCGATCAACCCACACGACAGGCACCAGATCTCCGGGAACGGGTCGAACTCCATCCACTGCTTGTCTTTGAGCCAGCACCAGGTCAAGAACGCGAGACCCTTGCCCTGCGTCAGCTCATGGCAGTCGTTGACCCCAGACACGGCTTGCTGAGTCAGCCGCAGCGCGGCGTAGGCAAGGTGTGCGCTCCCTGGACCCTGGGCGTCTGGGTCGGCACACAGACGATTGTTCCAAGCCGGACCGTTGGGATTGATCGCCGGACCGAGTAGCTGCCACTGCCCGGGAACATCAGGGTCGGGCTGAAGCACTGGTGATCCCGATGTCCCGTGACAACCACTGAGGTCAGTCCAACGGCGGATATCGTTCGGCGGCGCCGGCCACTGGTTGAGCTTGACGTTGCTGGTCTCGCCTTCCCAGGGGATCGAACGCAGGGGTACGAGTTGGTTGCGGTTGTCGCCGAAATAGTGAAGGTTTTCGGCCTTGTTTTCGGTGTAGCGGGTGTAGTGGTCGTAGAACAAGCCATCGCCTTCCTCGTCATCGATAGCGTAAACTTCGTGCGCCCAAGGCATGAACACTGGGGCCCCATCAATGTCGTCGTCGGCAACGTCGATGTGCCCGTACTTATTGCCCGGGTGTCCGTCGCACTTGATAAGCGCGACGTCAGCAGCGGGATGAAGTGGCACACAGTTAAGGTTCCCCCAACTGTCGCCGCACCGCACCACGACTCGGCAAGTGAATCGCTCCGTGTGATACCCGTGGCTCGCAGTCAGCTGAGGATGTTGGAAGTCGTGCCAGTCACTACTCGACGTGGTCAGGTTGGTGGCCGTGAGGTAGCCGGTCTGCAGCGCGGGATCCTTGGCATACATCTCCAGCGTCAATCTGTGCAGATAGGGATCAATCACATTCTCGTTGTCGACACAGTGTGCCGCGGTCACGGCGTACGAGGGCGACACCATGATCGCGCCACAGCTCGCCCGCATCGGCGTGCCGTCGGCGGCGGTCCTCTGGTTGCCATCGCTGTCGCGCAGCGGGATGAGGATTGCGCCACGAGCCATTTCTGCGAGTTCGGAGACCGGGTTCGCGTTGCCTGCGGGCTCGGCGTACTGGTGGATCGTCGACAGCTCGACCCGGAACTCGGGCTCGTCAGGCATAAGCTCGACATCGGCACAGCCGGCCGGAACAACTAGGGCAGCGAGGATTGTAGTAGAGCGAATCGTGAGTCGGCGCATACGTCGTGGTCCTGGATGAGGACCCGGTGGAGTCATCCCACTGCCGATGTGACACCTAGCCCGGCTGCCGAAGTGCGCCGCACTCGAGGCCAGAGCCGGAGGCGTCGCACAGTGCGAGACCGAGCCCACGGGCTTGGACGCGTGGATCCGAAGGGGCAGCCGCGTTGGCGCGCACGAACAGGACCACCGACACCTCGCACACCGGGATCCCCTAGCGTCCCGTAATATAGCAGATACGAGTCGTATGCGCAGCCACCCGAAGTTGCAGGAGCGTCACGAAAAGGGGAACCTCAATGCCACAAGTTCCTCCGCATAATTGAGACCGGAAAGCGATACGTCCTTGGCCTCCTTCGTCCCACTCTCCCACCCAACACTTCCGTGGGGTACTGCCGCCCTCGCCACCCTCCTGCTCGCGGGCTGTTACAGCGGCCCTCCGGCGAGCGCGGGCGATGCCACCGCGACAGACTCAGACGGCGATGCCACCGCGGCCACCGCGGGCGCCGGGACCGGCACGGCGCCGACCGACACGGCCGACGACGCCTCCAACGCCACCGACGAAGGGGACTCCAGCGGAGGTGAGGACGTCGAGCCTGCCCCGACGTACCCCATCCGGAGACTGACCAGCCGCGAACTCGACAAGACGCTGCGGGCGGCCCTCGAACTGGACCCTACATTCAGCGACTACTTCCTCCCACTCGAGCCCGACGAACCACTGCAGGTTTTCAGCAACGAAGTCGCGGGTCTGGTCGTCGGCGCTGGGGTTCTAGAAGCGCAGCTCGAGATCATGGAGCGCTTTTCGAACCGCATGGCGGCGCAGAACAGCACCTCGCCCCGAGCGTTCACCGATTGTGAAGCCATCTCGGAGCGTGCTTGCCTGGAGGCATTCGTCCAGCTCGTTGGGGGCCGGTTGTTTCGCCGCCCGGTCACCGAGGAGCACGCCGAACAGCTGCTCGCGGTCTACGACGACGTCCTCGTCGAGTCCGATGCCGACGTCGCTTACTCCGCGCTGGTGCTGGCGATGGTGCTCTCGCCTCGGACGCTCTACCTGCTCGCCGAGACCGAAGACCAGCGCTCGTGGGCCGTCGCTGAGCGGCTGTCGTTCTTCTTGTGGGGTGCCGGGCCCGATGATGAGCTCCGCGGACTGGCAGCCGACGACTCCATCCTCGATCCCGAGGTCTTGCACGCCCAGGCCACAAGGCTGCTGGCCGACAACCGGGCCAGGGACAACCTGGGCTTGTTCTACTTCGAGCTCCTCGACCTGACCCGGTTCGAACACTACTTCAAGGGGTTCCAATACGAGTCCGACATCGGACTGTCCCGCTCGGTGATCCAGGAGGACTTCATCGACGCAGCGTTCGCCCCCTACTCCCAAGCCGGCACGCTCGAATCATTGCTCACCGAGCCTCTATCCTTCTCCGACCCCGCGTTCGCGGAGAACTACCCCGGCGACTACCCGGGCCTGCTCTCCCACCCGGCGTTCACCTGGACCCACGCAGCGAACCGGTCGACCCATCCGGTCGGCCGCGGTGTGACGGTGCGCGAGCGGTTGCTGTGCCAGAACCTCGGCGCACCACCGATGGATATCTCCGCGATCCCCGACAACGTCGACGAG
>JAESSZ010000276.1 GCA_016763875.1 Nannocystaceae bacterium | reverse complement strand
GCGTTGCTCGCCCTGGCTTCCTGCGACAAGGGGGGCACCACGCAGCCGCCGGAGATCGCTGGCGCCCAGGACTCAAGTGCTGGTGAACCTGCGGCGGGCGCAGGTGTCGCAGACCCGAGCGCAACCGACTCAGACGCGGTGGATCCGAGCGCAGCCGACCCGAGCGCAGCTGACTCAAGTCCCGGGGACTTGAGCCCTGCGCACCCCGCTACAGCAGACCCGGTAGTGGCAAAACCCGCGGCGGATCCTGCCCCGCCTGCGACCACAGAGCCCACAGCATCGGGTGGCTCAGCCCTCGTGCTCCCCAAACCGCTGCATCGCTCGGTCAAGAAGTCGTGCGGCAAAGATCCCGGCGTTGGTCAACGACTGAAATCCTTCAAACTGCCCACCACTGAGGCCGGCAAAACCTACAGCAACGGCACCTTTCGTGGTCGCGTACTGCTGGTGAACTTCTGGGGAACGTGGTGCAAGCCTTGCCTCAAGGAGCTCCCCAAGTTTGCACAGCTCTACCGCCGCTACCGAAAGCACGGCATGACGCTGCTCGCGATCGCGACCGACGACGACGCAGACGCGGTCAAGGACACGCTCGCGAAGAAGAAAATCGCCGCCAAGGTCGCGATTGCGGGCGAGGACTACGCTGGGAAGTACGAGAGCCCCGATTTCCCCTTCACGTTCGTCGTGGACCACAAGGGTGTGATTGTAGCCTCGTACTTTGGCTACGAGCCCGACTGCATGGGCAAGCTCGAGGCTGACATCCGCGAGCAGCTCGAAAAGCGATCCGCAGCGAAGAAGTAGGGGGAGCGCGACTGCCGCCCAGGGTCCCTGTGACTTGCTCGCCCCACGTCCCTGGGGTAATTCGACCGCGTTGCTCGCCGTTCGGAGCGACGCCGCCGTTACGGAGCTCGCATCTGTCCGACGAACTGACTAACTTCGGCGATGAGCCGCCCAAGGTCTTCAAGTTGGGCATGGAGATGCCGCTCGTCCGTAAGGTGATGGGTCTTGGCTCGTGGGTGATGCTCGCGATGATCACCCAGTTCTTCGTGAACTACGCCGACACGTTGATGGTCGGGCGCCTCGAAGGACCGGAGGCTTCGGCGTCTCAGGCGGCGCTCGGTCTGGGCATGCCCTTCTTCTGGGCGGTCGGTGGTTTCTTCGCCGCGGTGGGCGCGGGTACCCAAGCGATCACCGGTCGGCGTTACGCCGAGAGCGACTACAAGGGTACCGGACAGGTGCTCGCCAACTCGCTGATCATCGCGGTGACGGCCGGCATCTTCGGATCAATATTCGGCTACTTCGTGACGGAACCGGGCATCGGGTTTCTCGCCACCGCGAGCACGGAGCAAGAGGTTCTCGGGATCCGATACACCGAGCTGCGCATGATGGGCGTGGCCGGCATGGTCATCACGTTCTCGTACAAGGCCTTTTTCGATGGCATTGGCCGCACGTACGTGCACCTGTGGGCCGCGTTGGCGATGAATCTGTTCAACATCGTGTTGAACTACTTCTTCATTTTCGGCAACGAGTCGCTCGGGATCCCGCGTATGGCGTTGGCGGGGGCCGGAATTGCGTCGGTGATCTCGACCTACCTCGGTCTTGCGATCATGGTCTTCGTGAGCCTTCGAGGCCACTACCGCGTCAAGTACGTGATCTACAAGGTTCGCCACTACGACCCGACGATCATCAGGAACATCATCAAACTCCTGATCCCGTCCGGCTCCGCGACCGTGATCCTGATGACCGGGTTTGCGCTGTTCATGCGCTTTGTCGGCGACATCGATGCGGTCGAAGGAACCAACACGTTTTCGGCCGCGACCAAGGCGATCATGGACACGACCGCCCTGTGCTTCATGCCGATGATCGCGTTCGGCACAGCCACCGCTACGTGTGTCAGTCAGAGTTTGGGCGCAGGCAAGCCCAACCTTGCCGCTCGCTACGGATGGGAATCCGCGCGCGTCGGTGCGCTCAGCATGATCGTGCTCGGCGCCGTTTTCATGGCCTTCCCCGAGCAGATCATCGGCGTGCTTGCGCCCAACGATCCGGCTGTTCCGCTCGCCGCCGCGACGTCACTGCGCATCACAACGACGGCGCTGCCGTTGATGGCGGTTGGCCTCATCTTGGCGCAGGCATTGTACGGCGCAGGCGCCAACACCTTCGTCGCCGTTGCCGAGGGATTCCTGCACTTCGGAATCCTGGTGCCCGGGTCGTGGCTGCTGGGACCCGTGCTCGGCTACGGCATGGAGGGGGTGTGGATCGCGGCCACCCTGTACGCCAATCTGCTGGGCTTGGTCATGGGCGCCAAGTTCTTTGGGTCGAGCTGGCGCCGTATTCGGCTGTGATCGTGCGCTCCGCCGACGTGTAGGACAAGCCGGCCTTGGGTCGAAAACGACCGTTTGCGGGCCGAATGGGCCACGTCTGCCGACAATTATACGGTCGCAAGCCCCGCGGCCTAAGATGGCACTGATGCGGCTCACGCTTGCGCTTGCCTTGATGTGCTCTGTTCCTGCGACGGCGGCTGCCGCGGCGGGTAGCCCGCAACAACCGACTTCCTCGAAGGCGCCGGCCGCCGAGGCCGAGACGACGGAACCTGCGCCCGACGCCGAGCCTGCGGTCGCCGACGCCGAGCCCGATGACGGTGCGCTGCAGCCGATGTCCTCCAAGGCGCCGGACTCCGCGTCCGATATTCCGCCTCGCACCGAGCCCGAACCTACACCCGAGGCGGAGCCGGGTGAGATCACGTTGTCGTCCGAGCGCGAAGGCGGCGACCTGCGTTCGGCGCGGCGCAAGTGGAAGGGGGCCGACTCGGGCTTTCGTCGCCATGGTGTCGGCGTGCGAGGGGGCATCACGGTGATCCCGTCGTGGGTGCTATCGAAGTGGTTTGCGACGCACACCAATGCTCTGTGCCGTGGTGAGTCGATCGGAGACTTCGCTGCCAAGCGCGGCATCGTTCAGCAAGACGGGTGCAACTACTACGTCGGTGGTGAATATATCTACCGCTTCAACCGCATCCTCGATCTCGTTAGCTCGGTCGGTTACCAGCGCGTGGCTGTGCCGCCCGGGCTGTGGATCCAAGACGACGAGTACGACCCGTTGCGGCCCGAGACACTCGGTTCGGCCGACTACACCGAGATCGAACTCGGCTTTGTGTTCATCGAACTCGATGCCATCGCGCGGGTACCGATCGTCGTGAACGAGAATGTGGAGTTTTCCATCGGCGGTGGCGGTGGACTGGGGCTTGGTATTCTCTTCGGCGACATCCATCAGACCTCCATCGGTTCCGCTCCCGCCGGCTTCACCGACAACACACGCAACCCGAGCTGCAACTCGCTCGATGATCTTGGCGACCATCGCCGTTGCACGCCGCGCTACGACGTCCTCGAGGATCCGGGGGGCACGCCGCCGGACGCCAGCGCCCTGAACAATCCGAACCCGGATCTCTTTGCGGACTGCACAAAAAAGAAGTGCAGCGGTCGCGACTTGGCGGCGTTCGGCTATCGCAACCGCCAGGGCGGCGCGCCGCCGGTTATTCCGGTCATCAATCTGCTGCTTAGCGCGCGCGTCATTATCAAGGACACGGTTGGCATCGCCGTCACAGGTGGATTCCAGACCGGGTTCTACTTCGGCGGGAACTTCCAATATTTCTTCGGCAAGCCGAAGCAGGACGACATGGGGGCGGGACCGGCTTCTGCGAAGAAGAGACGGAAGCGGCTCACACTGCAGCGCGGCGCTCGGTTCTAAGCGGGCCGTCGACTCTTGGGGCTCCGGTGACGTACTGTGTGCCCCGTGGAGAAGTCCCGGTCGCAGCCGACGCACTTCATCAATGTCGATCTCGATCTCGAGAGCCGACAATCCCTGACTCCCTTCATCGAGCACTGGGGTGACCGCGTGTTCGTCCTGCGCCACGATGGCTGCGACGACGACGGCTGGACCGGCGGCTTCGAGCTCGAGGACGCGGACCGAACCGCCGAGGAAGCGATCCTCGCATTCATCGACCTGGTCACGAGTCTGCCGGAACAACTACGAGAACGCTGGGAAGCGTTGCCGAAGCGACATCTGGACGTCGGAATTCAAGCCGGGAGTCACCCTCGCAGCTGGAACTTCTCGTTGGCGCCCGAAACGCTCGCACGTCTCAATGAGATCCGCGTGCGCTTGGTCTGCACGGTCTATCCCGCAAGCGAAGGCACCTCGACCCACCTGCCGAAGCAGGAGTGAGGCACCGTTTGGGTATTTGGGGTCCGGGCAAATAAAAGGCCCCGAGCACCCGGCTTCTCGTTACCGCTGCTACCTTCCGGTCCTGACGGGGTTGGCGAGAAAACCGTCGCTCGGGGCACAAGGCCCACCGTGTGAACGATGGTTGCGGAGAGGGCGGGATTCGAACCCGCGGTGGCGTGAACCACACAGCATTTCCAATGCT
>JAESSZ010000275.1 GCA_016763875.1 Nannocystaceae bacterium | reverse complement strand
TCAGCGAGATCACCGGGTTGACGGCACTGGGGTCGTATTCGGTCGTCGTTGCATCCGTCAGGCCGAGGTCGTTGCGGGCGAATTCGACGACCGCGGCTTGCATGCCGTAGCAGATGCCGAGAAACGGAATCTTGTTCTCTCTGGCGTAGCGGATGCTCGCGATTTTGCCCTCGAACCCGCGCTCGCCCCCTTCGTCCGCCCCGAGCCGGGCTCACTCCGCGCCTACCCCGGTGTCGCCCAGACGTTGACCCATCTGAGTACGCTGGGGATCCCGATCGTCGGACATACCGAGGCGAGCCCAGCCAACGCCGTACGCCGCCTCCGCCACCTCGACCTGGACGGGCATTTCGTGGCTCTTTTCGCGGGAGCCAGCCACCGTCCGGGTGGTGACGATCGTGAACCTGCGCTGCCCGGGGCGGTCTCGCCTGCGCCCAACTTCCTCGTGCGTCAGTTGGGCCCCGAGCTCGCCAAACCGGATCCGAGAACAGTGCTCGAGATCTGCAGCCACATCGGCGTGGCGCCCTCCGAGGTGCTGTACGTCGGCGACAACTTGGACCGGGACATCGCCATGGCGCGGCGTGCTGGGGCGTGGGCCGCGTGGGCACGGTTTGGGACCGAGCACGATCCGCGGGACTGGTCGAGCCTGGTGCGGATAACCCATTGGACTGCGGCACAGGTGCGCCGCGCCGAACGAGCAATGCCGACCGGCGACAATCCTCCGCACACAACGCTCGCGGCGAGCTTTGCGGAAATCTTCGCGCACTTCGAGTTTGAGACCGCCGCCGAAGCCGACGCCGAGTCGGCATGACCGCCGTCCACGACGGTGCTTACACCCGCCTCATCGACGCGCGCCTGACCACGCTGCACGAGGAGGGCGCGCAGACGTTTGGCGCGTTGTTGTCTGGGTGTCGGGGTGCGGATCCGACCACGGTGGCCCAGCGTTTGGCCGCAATGAACGTACGGGTTCGCAGCGGCGATCTTTCCGCCTGGACCCCAACCCATTGGCGCCCAGGCCTGCATCCACTACGCAGTGAATGGTACTTCACACCGCAGTGCGCAACCGCGTTGGCGCAACGGTTCGGCGCACGTTCGCTCGCGTGTCTCGGAGCCCCAACCGTCGCTGCCTCCGCCTCCGCGGTACTGCTCGATCACGACGCGACGACGATCCGGGCGCGTTTCGGCGATCAGATTCCACAAGTCATCGCCTGTGATCTAGCCTCGGTGGCCGCACTCCCCCTGCCCCAGTCAGTCCGGACGATTGTGGCCGACCCACCGTGGTACGCGCCGCACCCACTGCGATGGCTTGCACTCGCGGCCAACGCGGTCGGCTGTGGGGGCACGGTCGCGATGGTCCTGCCGCCCGAGCTTCAGCGGCCGACCGCAGTGGCACAACGCGCTGCCGCTAGCGCTGCTGCGAGCGACATCGGCCTCGTCCAAGTCGAGCGCGACGCCGTCCGCTACGCGACGCCATTGTTCGAAGCCATCGCCATGCAAGCGGCGGGAATCGAGCTTCCGCGAGCGTGGCGGTCGGCCGACTTGCTGGTGCTCACCGTGCAGCGACCGCCAGGGGCCCTCGCCGCCACCACTCCCACGGCATCGCAACCTGAGACATTCACGATCGGCGACCAACTCGTGACGCTGTCTGCAACCCAGCGAGCGGGCCCGCCTTCGCTCACCCCGATCGCGGGTACACGAGCATTTGTCTGGGACCAGGTAAGCATGCGCGACCCTCGGATCTCCAGCATCGATGTGTGGACCTCGCGGAGCCGAGTCGCCACCGTACGCGGACACCACGACGTCCGCAGAGCATTGCTGCGCATGACCGAAGGCGCCAGTGTGGCCGATGCGTGCAAAGACCATCGGCTCGCCACCGCGTTGTCGAGTCTGCTGGACCAAGCGGACTGACGCACGAGCGCCGAACGAACTCAGGCGCGCCGCAATAATGCGATTTTCAGCCGAAGCTCGAGCGCATCCGGTGCGTCCGTACGCTCGGCCACGTAGTCGGCGTACGCATCGGCGGCCTCATTGCGTCGGTCCAGGGCCTCAAGCGCGATCCCGATCAGAACCTTGTACTCCACGCGGTGGAAAATCCAGTAGGCATCGTCGAAGAACGCAAGCGCCTCGTGGAACTCCTTGCGCTCGTAGTGTTGCCATCCGAGTCTGGCCGCCTGGTTTGCGAGCGCGAGATTCAAGCCTCCCGGACGGTGCACCTTCGGCGACTGTACGAAGGCCACCACGGGCAGGTCCATCGCACGCATCGTATCGGGCGCACCGGCCGTCATGACCTTACCGATGCACGCTTGCGCCTGGGCATCCAGACGCACGTCATCGCCGGTCACGGTCGATGCCCCATCCTGATCGAAATACAGGTCGAACTCGTAGACGATGGTGCCGCGACTTAGGGCCTGCTCCACGACCAGGCCTTCTAGGCGCCTTGATGATGGTAGCGCGAAGCTCGGATTCCGGAGACCACGCGAGCGGCCGCTCTGGCTTACGCCCACTCAGTTGGCTACACCAGAGCCCAGGGTAGCGCTTCGAATCGAGCGTCCTCGCGGGCAGCCGGGTGCACGAACTCCTCGGGGCCGTAGGGAGTCTTGTAGTCGTCGCCGTAGCCGCCGGTCGCGACCTCCCACTCGGCGCGGGGCATCTCCATCGCGTCGAGCACCGTACCGAGGAACTGGGAATGGAAGAGACCCGTGTACAGCTCGATCTCCTCGGGGGGTGGGTCGCTTGGCTCTTGGCCGGTAACCCACTCCTCCATGACGTTTCGCGAACGGTCGCGAAAATCGATGTACTGACCGGTGCGCCACGTCCCACCTGCCCCACCTGCGGTCACCGTAGGAAGCGACAGTGAGTCGTGGGTAAATCGGCCTGACTCCTGCTGCCAAACCATCAATGAGTTGTCGAGAAGGTTGCCTCCGTAGGGGTCCTCGATGTTCAACTTGGTCATCAGATCGAGGAACTGGTACTCAAACATCGCCTGGTACCCGGGCCACAGATCGTGCTGAGGCAGGACCGTAACCCCGGCATCGAGCTGTTCCTGCGTCAGCGACTGGTTGCGTGCCTGGTGGGCTATCTCCTGGTGCCAGTCCGCGAATGTCACTCCTTGGGCGAAGAAAGGACCGTCGGCACCGATCGAGACCACGCGACATGTATCGCACAGCAACGCGGTGACGATGACGTCGTTCAGTAGCCCCCAAACCTCGCGCTGGCTCTCGGTATTGGTGATGAAGTCCTGAGCGGAGGACAGCTGCTCGGTATTGAGTGTCGGCGCCTCTACATCGCCGCAGGAAATGACCGTGGTGAGGCGTCGCTCGAGTTCATCGAGTTTGCTCATGTGCTCGTCGAGCCGAATGCGGTCCGCCGCCCCGAGTCGACGATCGCTCTGGCGCAAGCTGTTGTACTGCGCCATCAGTCGGTCCACGACCAGCGGGCGCGGGTTTTCGGGCGGCTCATCGGGAGGCTGTTCGACAAAGATCCGGTCGAACAGCTCGATGTTGTTCCGACTCGCGGGCAGTCGCTGGATCTCCCCGCTGCCCGCCTGCGGGTCCGACCAGCCGTAGGAGTTGGACTGGTTGATGAGGAGCGAACGCTCCAGCACCGAAACCTTGCCCCCATGAAACGAGTCCGAGTACGCCATGAGTTGGTCGATGGTCGGACGAGGCGTGAGACTGGGGCGAATCTCCTCGTTGGTGGTCGCGTTGTAGTTACCCATGCACCCGCCCCAGTGGTGACTGATGTAAAACGGGATGTCCAAACCGCGCAGCACGCTGATCTTGCCGACCATCTCGTCGGTGAGCGCGCTCGACTCGCCCGACAGGATTGGGCAGATCTGGCGCACGCCATCCTCGACCGTAGACACCAGATCGCCGCGCCGAATCGTATGCCCGGCGTAGCTCTGTTGCTCGGTGAGTGTTTCGTCTCCGGGGTACTGAAACTGCCCCCAAGCGCCACCGTGCCCAGTAATCAGTGAAATGAAGCGTTTTGGCGCGCCAAGAGCTCCCCCCGCGTGTGACCGCGGGGCCAACGACGGGAGAAACGGCATCGCCACGGCAATGCCACCGGTGCCGCGTAGCAGCATTCTTCGAGTTAGGGGTTTGATCTCGACCATCGTCGTTTCCTATTGCTCGAATGTCCGTTGGCGAAAGGCAGCCGTGAATGCGACCGAGCGCAGCATTTCGGAGAGCGGTTGGTCGGTCGCCAACGCGCTCAGGCCTTCGATCATGCACGCGTCCTCTTGGAGGTCTTCCTCGCGTGCGAACGTGAAGCGTACATAGTGGCGCGCAAAACACCGCTCAACACGTCCGCTGTCGGCGAGCGCGATTGCAAGTTCCGCGGCACCGGAGACTTCCGACGCATCGCTACCGTCAACCCGAGCGATCGCGGTGTCGTCGATGGGAACCGTATCGATGACGCTGCCGTCCTGATGCAGGATGCGCTCGTCAGTCCGAAACCGACCAGCGGCGTCAAATCCCTCGAGGATGAACCCAAGGGGGTTGAATGAATCGTGGCAACCGCGACATACAGCGTTGGCCTCGGTGAGCGCCTCCACGGCCTGCCGCGTCGAGCTGCCCGCGGCACCCGATGGCGCGGTCGTATCGACGTCCGCTGGCGGCGGCGGCAGGGGATCGCAAAGAAGTGCGCGACGAATGAACACCCCTCGAAGCACCGGATGACTGTTCGAGGACCCGGTGGCCAACATGCCTGCGCGCGTAAGCAGCCCCAGACGTTGTGCTTCGGGTGCGACTGGCGGCTCCCCCTGACCATCCCATGGGGCGACCCCGTAGATCGCGGCGAGGTCGTCGGTGACGGGAAAAATACGATCACTCGTGAGCAAGTCCGACAGCCCCCCCTCGACATCAAACGTGTAGTACAGCGCCATCCGTAGCACCTCGTCCCGCATGTTCTGCGTCGTTTCGGCGTTCGGCGTCATGCCGTCCAGAAAACCGTCGTACTTGGGACTGCCCAGCAGCGCCGCCACCGAGGGAACGTCTTCGAGCCACAGCCAGTCGCGATAAAACTCGCCAACGGCGGCTCGCGTCCGCGGGTCGATCAGCATGCGGTCCACTTGCGCCTCGTACCCCTGTTGGGTGACGAGCTCGCCCGAGGCGGCGGAAGCGAGTAGCGCCTCGTCCGGCATGGTTTGCCAAAAATGGTACGACAGCCGCGAGGCAAGTTCGTACGCACTAAGCCGGTAGCTCCCATCCTCCTCGGGATCGGGCTCGCCGTGCTCCACCGCGTACAAGAAGAACGGAGAGCCCATCATCGCCTGGATCACGTCCGCGAATGCGACGGACTCCATGCCTTGAGTCGCGCCGTCGCCATCGAACACCTCGCGGTACAACACGAGTTCTTCGTCGGTCAGCGGCCTGCGATGGGCACGCTCACCAAAGCGCGCAATGAAGTCGTCGATGCATTGCTCGTCGTTGGCCGTGTCGGCATCGGTCGCGCACGCACCGACGAGACCCGCAATACGGTCCGGGGTCGTCATTGCAGCCCCGACGACTCGACCGACCTCGTAGCTCTGGTTGATGTGCTCTTGGTGGACGGCCTGGTCGAGGCGTCGCATCCCGCCGCGGAAGTCCTGAGCGCTACGAACCCGTAGATCGTCCGGCAACTGGTCGATCTCCGACTGCGCCTGCGCCAAGATCGCCTCGGCGTTGTCTGCGTCCGCCCACGCGATGAGGTCGGCGACCGTGTTCGCGTATTGCACCTTCGAGAGGCGGCGCAGCGCGATTGTCTCGGGCAGGCCTTCCTGGGTGCACCCGAATACGCCGTCGTCCCCGCCGTCCCCGTCGTCGTCGCTGCCTCCGCCATCGTCGACGGCATCGGAGTCACCGGTTCCTTCGGCGCCGTCCGTCG
Source organism: Nannocystaceae bacterium (assembly GCA_016763875.1). GTDB lineage: Bacteria > Myxococcota_A > Polyangia > Nannocystales > Nannocystaceae > JAESSZ01. Next base: position 4,623 of record JAESSZ010000275.1, on the reverse strand, counting down.
CCGCCTGGTTGCCAGAGGACCCGGTGTAGCACCCGGCGTGCAGAGCCATTGCGAGGCTCAGCCATATGGTCTGATGTCGTACCTGTGTCACTTTCGTCCACCGGGTCAACCCGCAACGCGACGCGCCGACCTGAGAGACAGAGCCGCGACGGACGACAACCGGGTCAAAGAAATAGCTGTACCGGGCGGTACGCTACAGGCCGGTGTACTGCATTGCATGGACGGGCGTGGTGACCGTCTCGACGGGGTCCAGAGTGAGCAACGTATCCCCCCGGTAGATTCGTTCCTGGTCAGCGCTCACGACACTGTCCGGGCCGCAGCCCATGCTTCCCGAGTCGGGAATCGAGAACTCGCGCCATTCCGTTCCGTCCACGCTGCGACGCACAACTCGCTGCGACAGCGCAGCAAATTCCCCGTCAAAGAAACACACGTGGCTGTAGCCCAGTTCGTCCAAGGCATCGTGCACAAGCGTCTCTCCGTCCACCGTCACTGCGATACGACCCATCCCCACCGCGACGAAGCGGCCGTTGCCGAATGCGACGGCCGACAGCTTCGGCCCATCTAGAGGCGTGAACTGCCAATCGCGACCGTCGGTGGACGTGGCCAAGGTGTCGATGCCGACGGCCACAAAACGGCCGTCGCCAAAAGCCACCGCCTGTAGGTCAAAATCTCGTACGCCGTCGCGGGCGTCGATCCAGCCAACGGCGTCTGGTGACCGAGCAAGACGATCGAGCCCCACGCCCACGAACATACCCGCGCCAAACGCTACGGCGCGCGCGTACCCGAGTTCGTCGCCGTACGCGCTCCACGACAGGCCGTCGAGGCTCACCATCGTCGAAGCGCCACCCACAACGACGATGGCGTCAGGGCTGCGAGCGATATCTTGGTGGCTTACTTCAACCGGACTCTCAGGCTCGTCGATCTCGAGCCAGGACCGGCCGTCGTCAAACGAGACGGCGATCATCTCGGAGAAGCCAACGGCGACAAAGTCAGGCAGCACCGAGACGCTCCCTGTACCGCTCCCCACTCCCCCTCCGCTTGCGTCACCCAAGTCGCTTCCAGCGCCAGTCGAGTCTTGCGTCGCATCGGTCCCCGAGTCATCGAATCGCGTGCTGCCGCCATCAGCGATGTAACCCACGACCTCGTCCGCACACCCGGTCAACACGAGGCCAGCGAGTAGCCCCGCGATCAACCCTGCGATCAACCCCGCAAACGATGGTCTCACGGCCTCACCAATTGACGCGCGCGGTGACGGTAGACGCTGCGAGGAAACCGACGGTCAAGAGTATCGACCGCCGCCGCCAATGCCGACGTTCGTCGTAGACCGAGCAAGGCCTGAATCTTACCCCATAGCGCCTCCTCCGCGAGCGGCCCCCCGTCTTCCAGGTAGCGCTCGAACAACGATAGCGCCGCTTTCGCGCGCCCCGACTGCAGTCGCAACTGACCCAAGGAAATGCGAGCGACTTTTGCTTCAGCGCCGCGAGGTGGAGCCTAATAAGTCGCGCGTAGCTTTGCGCGGCCCGCTTTGCATCACCCTGGCCACGTCGCGAACGCGCGCGCGCGAGCAGCGTAGCGGCGTCCTCGGACGAGCCACTGCGACCCGGACGCGATGGCTCGGCGTGTTTCGGTGCGGCCGGTTGCGACGCGACGCTCGTGCCAGGTTCCACGGCGTGTGGGTCAGTAGACGGATCAGGAAATCGTTCAGCACTGAGAGCGGGGGCTGGAGCCGTGACGTCCCCCGGGCCCGTCGGCAACGCGGTCGCGACGACCGCCGAGGCTGGCACAGCAAATGACTCACCGGCCGACAGGGTGCGCTCGCCGGGTCCGGTCACAACCGTCCACGTACCGTGCGCCACGGTCACTGAGCCCCGTTCGACTTCTATACGCGGCAAGGCACCAGGCCGAGGAACGCCAATCCGCACAATCGTCCCCGAACTTGCACATACAACCGCCTCTCCGACCGAGCCGCAGGTTTCGTCGTCGGCGACGAGCCACATCGCCAAGGGCAGTGCGCCACCACCATCGTGCCGCGTGCCGTCTCGCTGCGCGACCCACGTCCCGGCCAGTGCTCGTGTCGCATCAGGTCCCGGCCACACAACCCACAGCAACGCAGCGGCTGCGACCGCAATGAGTGGTGTCAGCCATCGCAAGGACGCCTGACTCGATCGGGGGGGGACGATACCGGGCGCGTCGTCGGCCAAGATCGCCTGGTCGATGATGTCGTCGATGACCGCGCGCTCGACCTCGATGAACCCTTCTGGACGCGACTGCACCTGCACCTTGAGCCCGTCGTAGAACGATTCCTCCCGCGCCCACCGAGGGTCCGTCATGCCAACGAGCACCGCATCACCGTCGGGCTCGTCACCAACGGCTATTGCGTCCTGCCGCTCGCACCAGCGTGCGTCCGTCGCATCATCGACCACCGGTTCAGCGTGCCCCTTCATAGTGCCTCCCCGGGACGTTTCGCACCGATTGCCTCGTCACGGCGGATGCATCGCCGCACCTCACGGCGACCGTGCAGCAAGCGGGACTTGACCGTGTTGACCGGGACCCCGAGCAACTCGGAGATCTCGGGCACCGTGCAACCCAGGCCATGGCGCAGGACCAGCGCCTCCCGCTGGACTGGCGGTAACTGCCGCAGATACGACTCGATCGATTGCGGGATGCTCTCGGTGAACGCGGCGTCTGCGATAGGCGGTGCGGGCAAAGTCTCGGGGTCGACAGCACTGAGGTGTCGGCTGCGATGCCGGACGGACTTGAGCCCAGCGCGAACGGCGACCGTGCGCGCCCACGCAGCGAGATTCGACTCCCCACGAAAACTACCCAAGCCCCGCAGCACATCGATCGCCGCCTGCTGCACGGCATCATCGGCATCCGCGCCCGGGCCCAGCAGGGTTGTGACCGCCTGATGCAGCACCGGTAGGACACGCTGTAACAGTAGGCGCTTGGCGTCCACGTCGCCATCGCGGCAGCGCTGCACCAGTGCCAACTCTCCTGCGCGTCCGCTGCTCGCCGTGCGCGTGTCGCCCAAACCGTCGATAGGTATGCCACATACATCCGTGCATCGACGATCCAAGACCTCAACAGACAGAGCCAACACGGCGCACAACTGGGTGACTTTTTTCGCTCAGCGTCCTGGTGTCCGCCCGAAACGGTAGGACAGGCCGACCGTCCCGCGCGGACTCACGCGCCCGCTGCTCGCCACGACGTCTCGGTCCTCGCCCGTGCATGCGCTATCTGGGGTTTCGCAGAGCACAAAAGCGAAGCGGTTGAGCGACACCATCGCACCCACACCGATGTCGAGATACAACCCGGCGACGAGTCGAATCCCGATCTCAAGCATAGGTCCGACGCGCGCAATCGGGCGAAGCCCGCGACGTTGTTCGAGCCGCCAACGGACAAAGCTCGCGGCGACGACAGCGGTACCGTGCAGCGTCAGTCGGTCGCCGAGATCGCCACCAACACCCACGTCGATGCCGATCTCGTGCCGAAACACGCGCAGCCTCGGCTGGCCGCCGGCCGTACCCGGGCCCACAAAGCCGTACGCAAGGTCGATCCGCACGCGTTGATGTGGCAGCACTCCCAGACCGAGACGAGCGCCGCTCTGCCACGGCGCCGCCCGATTGAACCCATCGCCAAGGTAGGCGGCCAGGAGCCGAAGCCCCACGTTGGGACGGCTGACGGCGGTCGACCCGGGCCCCGCATCAGTGGCGGGCGGCGGTACGTCGGGTTGCGGCCGAGCCTCCTCGCGGGCGACCGGCTGCAGTTTCGCGAGTTCGTCCGCGTCCAAGAGACGCATCCCACCCGGGTGGGCTTGCTCACCGTGGGCCTCACCCGTTTCGTGTTCGCGAAGCGCGGCGGCGGTCGACGCGACGATGAGTCCGACCGCTTCGATCAACGCGGCGTCGCCGTCATCGGGCGTGCGCTCGAGTTCGCGAATGAACACCCCCTGTGCGCGAGGCTCATACATGTAGATCGTCAGCTTGCGTGGGCGGGTGCGAATCCAGAAGACCCCGAGAACACCGCGTTCAGTGGAGCTTTCGAGCGCTTGCGCCAGCCGACCGTCGCCTGACGGCTCAGGACGGACGACGCTCAGCCCCACGCTTTGGGCATGGTCTTCGATCGCTTCGTACTGCGCTCGCTCGAGGCTGGACGGAGCAACCGACTCCGCGAGCAGGACGATGCTCACCGCCGCTTGCGTCGGGGCCGGGGGCACCGCGGACACGGCCGTCCGCTGAAACCCGAGCGTGGACGCGGCGGTGACCAACGCGAGCACCAAGACGATCGTCGAGACGGACCGTGCCACGAGGCGAGCGAGCGTAGACGCGGGCCCACCTCGGCGCAACGACGGTCCGCGACCCACTCAGGTGCACAGCGCGGCGTAGTCCCCGCAGCAGTCCCCCTCCCCGACGCAGGCGGCATCGCAGTAGCACCCTCCGGGAGCCTGGCCGCCGCAGTTCCCCTGGCAGCTATTGGGGTTCACCCCGCCGGTCTCGCCGCCCTCGCCCTCGCCCTCGCCCTCGCCCTCGCCCTCGCCGCCGCCGTCCGAGGTGCCAGAATCGCACACCGAAACCGCAGGGTTGTCCGAGCAACTGAAGTCCTCGCAGTCGATGTACCCGTTTT
>JAESSZ010000274.1 GCA_016763875.1 Nannocystaceae bacterium | reverse complement strand
CGAGTCCGGCGACGCTCCCGAGATGCTGGACTGCGAGGAGATCGGGGCCCAGGCGCTGCGCCGGGTCTCCTCGGAGCAGTACCGGCAGATCTTGTCCGACCTTCTCCCTTCGGGCCTTCGCGAGGATGCGCTGGCGGTTTCGGTATTTCCCGCGACGCTCATCGACCAGGGGTTTTCGACCTACGCCTCGGCCAACACCGTTAGTACCAACGAGTCGATCGCCATCGAGGACAACGCCGACGCGATCGCCGAGGTGTTCGCCAACGGTATCGATACGTACGCTCCCGCGCTGGTGCCGTGCCTGTCGCCCGGATTCTCGTCCGGGGACATCGACGGTTGTGTCGACGGCTTCATCAGCGAGTTTGGAGCGAGGGCGTTCCGTCGGCCGCTCACCGACGGCGAAACGAGCTTGGTTGCCGAGCTGTACGCGAGCATCGCCGCGTCTGACGGCCAGGCTGCCGGCTTGGCGGCTGTGCTGCAATTTTTCCTACAGGCGCCTCCGCTACTGTACGTGACGGAGCTCGGCGGGGAGGGCGGGGGAGACTTCACGCTGCTGCCGTCCAGCGAACTGGCGGTCCGGATGTCGTTGCTGTTTTCCAACGGCGCGCCGGACGACGTGCTGCTGGCGGCCGTCGCCGAAGGTCGGCTGCAGACTCGCGATGATGTCGAACGCGAGGCCCGACGGATGCTGGAGGGCCCGGCTGCGCTGCGCACGTTCGCGACGTTTCACCACGAGTGGATGCACGGCTATGCCATTGAAGATGGGGTACGCGAGCACGAACTGTGGACCGATGACACCGAGGCGGGTCTCCGGGAGGAGCTTCGGACCTTGGCGACCTGGGTCTTCGAGGAGTCCGACGGAAGTTTCCAAGCGCTGATGAGCACGCCAGCCTTTCCGATCGACCCGCGCTTGGCGACGATCTACGACACCGGTGGTGAGCGTCACGGCATGCTGATGACCGCCGCCGTGATGGCCGCACTGGCGCACCAAGACAGCACCTCGCTCGTCGAGCGGGCCTCCTTCATACGGAGCAATGTGCTGTGCTCCCCCTCTCCACCGCTTCCCGGGGATGTTGACGTGGACGGGACGCTCGAAGACAACAGTGACCTGCCGACGGCGCGGGGCCGCCTTCAGGCGTTGATGACCGAGCCGGCCTGCTCGGGTTGCCACACAACGATGAACCCGCTGGGCTTCCCGCTGGAGGTCTACGACTGGGTGGGTGCGTACCGGACGACCGAGAACGGCGCCACCATCGACACGACGGCCGAGATCAGTTTGGGCACGCTGTCGGGGAATTTCGCCGACGCGGCGGAACTCATCGATGCGCTCGCGGCCACCGACGAGGCGCGCGACTGCTACGCCACGCAGTGGTTTCGGTACGCGCTGGGGAGGCAAGAGACGCCGGCCGACGCCTGTGTCTTGGGGACCATCAAGGAAACGTTCGCCACCTCTGATGGCGACATTCGGGAGCTGCTGGTCGCGGTCGCGACTTCGGACGCGTTCATGTTTCGCAAGACTGGAGGGGGCCAATGAGACGTCGTAGGTTTTTGATCGGAGCCGGGGGCATCTGCGTGGGGCTTCCGATGTTGCGGCGGTTTATCGATCCCAAGGCGGCGCGTGCGGCCGGCGGAGACAACGAGCCGACGCGCATGATCACCATGGCGTATCCGATGGGCACGCATCTGCCTCGCTGGACGCCAGATGCGACGGGGTCGAACTTCACCTTGCCGCAGATCACCGAGCCGCTGGCGCCGTTCTTAGATCGCTGCACGCTCATCTCGGACTGCCCGCACTCGGTGTACGACTTGGGCGGCAACTCGTACGTCTACGGTCACCCGGCCAAAAAAGAAGGCACGCTCACGGGGACCCTGCTTCAGGCGGCTTTTTCGGGAGACGGAAGCAACCACGTCGACAACGTGATTGAGTCCTCGCCGGAAGTTGCGCGCACGCCCAACGGGCCTTCGGTCGACCACGTGATCGGGCAAGCGTTGGCCACACCCCAGCACATGCGCACGTCGGTTGACCTGGCCATTCGCGGGCAGGGTGGGGCCTCATCGGCGCAAAATAGCGAGTTCTTCTACGAAGCTGCGGCCAACCCGGTGACGGTTAACGCCCACCCGGGGATGGCCTTCGCGAGCCTCTTCAACGGAATCAACCCCGACGACGGCGAGGTCGACGAAGCTTTCTTGGCCCTGCAGCGACGACGCAAGAGTGTGCTCGACGCCGTGCGCGAGAGCTTTGTCGATCTTCGGCAAGGCCTGGATGCGCCCGACCGCGCCATTCTCGACGACCACGCTGACAAGATTCGGCAGATCCAGCTGGACATGCCGCCGCTGGCCGCGTGTTCGGTCCCCGAGGGCATCCCCGAGGGCGATGATGCCTACGAGCAGATGCCGATGGTGGAGACCGGCGATCTGGTCAACCGGATCATGGCCCAGGCAATGGGATGCGGCATCGCGCCCGTCGGGCGGATCGAGTACTTGTCGCAGCAAAACCCGTTCTTCGGCATTGCCGCCGTCGATGACGGGACGGCAACGATCACCGACTGGCACCAGGCCGTGCACGCCGACGGCGTTGCGCCTGCGGACCCGATGCGCATGTTCGGGTTTCAGTTCTTCGTGCAGCAGTTCGCCAACCTGATGGGCCACCTGGATGCCATCGTCGAGGGTCCGGATGGGCAGACGGCACTGGACAACAGTCTGCTGCTGCTCGCGTCCGACTACGGCGAGGGTGACGGGCATTCTTCGCGCGATCTGTGCTTTGTCATCGCAGGGGGCTCGGGGCCTGGGCGCCGCAACTTCCACTTCGACGGGCAAAACAACACGGTCAACGACGTGCTCAATACGCTCATCCAGATGGCCTGCGTGACCAACGAAGACGGCTCGCCGTTGCCAGAGTTTGGTCTGCCCGGCTTTGGCGCCTCGGCGATCAGCGAGCTGCTTGTCTAGCTGATCAAACGCCGGAGACGATTGCCCCAACACGTGAACATCACTACATAATCACGGGTCCGAAGCTTCGTTTTCGGGCCGCCTGTGGGAATCTTCCGTACGCCCGTCAGATTTCGCGCTCACGGTGCAAACGGTACGTTGTGCGACCACCATCGGCCCCCGAGCGCGCGCTCGCGGTCGCAAAGGTACAGCGACCGAGCCAGATGTCTGCTCGGCACAGCTCCCAAGATTCCGCGCGATCGGTGCAAGCATCGTGGACGCCAGGGTCGATCGCGGCCGCACTCGAAGGACGTGGCGGAGGCCCCGACGGACTGGCACGTACGTTGCTGCCCTTGACGATCGAACTGGCTGGTCGCGAGCTGTACCCGTGGGGTTCATTCTATCGTCGCCAACCCGCCGAGCTGCGCAACGACGTCGCGCAGGACGTCTTACTCAGGCTGTTCGCCAACGACGGGCGGGTGCTGCTGACATGGGATCCTCAGCTGGGCTTGTCGCTGCGGAGCTTTGTTAAGCGCGTGATTCGTTATCACGTCCTGCAGCTGTTTCGGACCGAACGCGGCAACCCCTGGCGCAACGAGCCCACCCCAGTGGAGCGACTCGAGCAACTCGATCTGGAAGGACCTGAGTTGCTGCATCAGCTGTGGCTGTGGCAGGTCCGTGACCAACTCCTTGAAAGAGAGTCGAGTCGCAGTCGAGATTTGTACCGGGCTCTGTTTGTCGAACAGCAGTCGGCTGAGGAGGTAGCACGCGAGCACGACATGACCTGTGACGCGGTGTACCAGTGGCGGGCGCGCTTCAAACAGCGGGCGGCAAAAGTGCTTCGCCAGCACGAGTCAAACGCGAAGGAAGGTTCGAGCTCATGACGACGCAAGGGGACGAGACAGAGAACGCGTTGGAAGCAATGGCCGCGTTCGACCGCCAAGAGCTTGCTGCCGACGAGTGCCCACAAGCTTGGCGCGCCGTCGCGAGCGGTGAACTCTCAGTTGACGAGGCGTGTGTGCAAACCGGTGAAGACCCGTCTTCGACTCGGGCGGAAGAACTTGCAAGCCTCTTGAGCCCTCCGGACCAAAAGGTTACCGATGCGATCCTCGAACGCCTCGCCCAGACTCGCTCCGCCGTTCGTTCGAGGGACGTTCGTCCGATGGATGTTCGTCCGATGGATGTTCGTCCGAGACGGTGGGCGGCTACGGCCGCGGTTGCTGTGGCGTTCTCGCTCGCTGCCGCGCTCGTTGTGTGGTTCGCCCGGCCTGCACCATCTTCCCCAGGGCGCGCAGACCAGCGTGTCGCAGGGGGGGCTCTTGCGTCGTACAGGCTCGAGCTTGGAGGAACAGCGCGAATGCTCGGCGCAGACGATGCGTCACCACGTGCGTACGGGCCCGGTGACGACTTCCTTCTCCGGGCGGTACCGGTCACCAACGGCGTGGTCGCTTCGTACGCAACGGCAACTGCGACCCCCGACTCGAGCGAGCGTGCAGAGGCGACCCCGCTGGCGCTGGCTGTATCGCAGGCGTCTGACCACGTCCTGGAGTTCCGAGGCTCGATAGCTGAGCTGCTTGCCCCCGGTCTGTGGAGCATCGAGGTCCACCTCGGTCCCGCGGAGGCCTGTGCGTCGCAGACCGATCGGTGTGTCTTGGCTCAGGTGCAGATCCTGGTCGTGCGTTGACAGGCGCGCTCACGACCCGCTGTCGTCAAAAATAGTCGGGCGGGGAGCCGTCAGTTTTTTTCGTGAAGCGACGAATGTGGTGTTCGCCAGGGTCGCTGCACGTCATGGAAAACCGAACAATCCATCTGTATACCGCCGCTCTCTTGATCGTTGGCTGCGCGGGTGGCAACGCAGACCCTTCCGCCAGCGCAGGCGGCGTCGGCGACACTGGGCCGCAGGAGGGGACCGCATCCTCGGGGGACGGCGCTTCGGGAGACGATGCTGAGACGTCTGGCGCGGACGGGACGGGGACCGGCGGCTGGACTGCGGAATGCCAATCGCAGGGCACGTGTGGGCTGGGAGAAGCATGCAACGGGAACGAGGACTGTGAGCTTGGGCAATGCGCGGGTGGCATCTGTTGCGACGCTGCGTGCGATGGCGCGTGCGAGTCG
>JAESSZ010000273.1 GCA_016763875.1 Nannocystaceae bacterium | reverse complement strand
GAACATTGTCCGTGGTCTGACGGACTACTGCGACGGCTTCCTGCGAAACGCCACCTACCTGATCCTGGACCGGGATCCGGTGTTTGGAACGGAGGCGCGCCAGATGCTGGTCGGGCTCAGGCACCGAGGTAGTGCGCCTCCCACCCAGGAGCCCCAATCTCAACGCGTACGCCGAGAGGTTTGTCCTGTCCGTGAAGCGCGAGTGTCTCTCCCGGGTCATCCCGTTGGGCCGCCGCCATCTCTCCAAGTTGGTGACGGAGTACGCCAAGCACTACCACCACGAACGCCCCCATCAGGGAGTGGGCAACCGGCTGCTGCTCCCGGAGGCCGCCGCCAACGGTGCCGGGGCGATGCAATGCCACCAGCGACTTGGTGGGCTACTGAGCTACTACACCAGGGAGGCCGCCTAGCCGTTCGATCCTTCGGTGGGACGGGACGGATCTATTTACGCTCCACGCGTACGCTGCAGTAGGCGTAGCTCCGACAGCCGCCGTAGAACCGATGCCTTCGGAAGCTCTTCACGCTGTCGTCCCACAGCGGCGTGTGGTTCTCCGAGTTGTGACCCTCCAGCTCACACGTCAGCTTCAGCCGTGGGTAAACGACGCTGCGGTCGATCCGTCGCGCGATGTATCGCATCGCCAACGAGAATTTCTGCGGTCGATTCGCCACCGAACTTGAGCGCTGGTTCTTTGGCTTCACCGAAAATGTTCTGAGCAGGGTGTCGACGTCGTCACCGCTGGTATTGGTCACAACTCTGTGGACCCTGCACGTCATCCTGGTGTCCGCGGTCTGGTTGTGCAGCTTGAGCGTGATCGTCTTTTTTGCGAGGGCATTGCTGCCGACCAAGAGTCCGGCTGCAACGATTGCCGTGGAGATGAGGGTGTTGATGGGTCTCATGTCGTCGATCCAGTTCGGGGAGGGTTGAGTCGTGCCGCGACTCTCCACCTCGACGCCTGTATGGCGCCCCGAGGGCCCAAGACTCCTCACCCGCCTGGCAGAAAAATCTCCCGTCCCCTCAGGGACCGGGACAGGCGTGAAACCGGTCAGCCTTCCGCGTCAAGCCACGCCGTGTCACCGACCTGCAGCCGGCCAGGCCGAACGACGGACCCATACACTCCCAAGCACCCCTGCCGCGACTGAGCTATCACGCGCAGAACCGACGGATCGCGGACCCCGTCGCCCGGCGCAATGTTCACCACCGCGCACCGTGCATCACGCTGATCGATGCGGATCTGCAACGTCCCTATCGTCAGCGTTCGGCCGACCCATGTGTCCTCGACGCATGCCGGACCGGCGAGCGCGGTCAAGATGATGTTGGGCCGAAACCTCTCTGGCTCCACAACCCGGCCGAGAGCGTCGCTGAGCCAGGCCACGCTCCCGGTTGTCAGCACGCTCAGCGGCATCACATCGAACACGCCACGGTCCTGCTTCATCGCGAAGACTTGCTCCCCGAACTCGACAGCGAAGGCCGGATCGAGGATGTCCAACGTGGCGCCCGCGGGCGTGCGCACCACGACCCGAGACTTGTCCGGCTGGTCCGGTTCGACAAACGACGGGTGGTAACGCCCCAAATCCGGGCGCTGCCTGAGCGTGAGCCAGGGAAAACCACTGCCACGAACATCGCCGCGCACTAGCGCCCACCGACGATCTCCGAGCACGCCATGCCACGCCACCTCGGCCGACTCCAGCGCCTCGCCCGCCAACGACTTCACCGGGAATCGCCATAACCCGGCCACACGAGCGACAGCGACGCCTGGGCCGCGAGTCTGGGCGCCATCGTCGGTCACCGGCCGCGCCTCGCCGGACGACAATGAACTCGGGCGAGTTGAAACGGCACCGACATTTCCGAGAGTGTAGGCACATCCACGCTCGACCAGCCCAGGGCCTGGGCCGTGCGCTTGTCGTGGTGGCCATCACCATCCGAGCAGTGGTCCCCGCTGCGACTCACCGAGGCGAGGGCGGCGCGCACGTTCCCCGACACCGCGGCGACTAACGCACTGTCCCGACAACGCTTACCATTGCGCGATGAGTCAGGTGGACTCGCGAGACACCGGGGCTGTGGTCGGGATCGATTTGGGCACGACCAACTCCGTCGTCGCCACGGTCTCGGAGCGTGGCCTCCAGGTCATTCGCGATCGGAACAACAACGCCCTGCTCCCTTCGGTGGTGGCGCTGGTCCCCAACGGAGACGTGCAGGTGGGACGTCGGGCCCGCGAGCGAGCCGTCATCGACCCCTGCCACACGATTCACTCCGCCAAACGTCTCATCGGCCGGCCGTGGTCGGCCCCTGACACCCAACAGATCATCGCGCAACTGCCCTACCAGGTCACCGCCGGTCAGAACGACGAGACGATTATCAACACTCGCGCTGGGGCCATGTCGGTGGTCGAGATCTCTTCGCGCATCCTCGGCCAACTGCGAGCCGGGGCACAGCAGTGGATCGGACGCCCGGTGACCGGCTGCGTCGTCACCGTTCCCGCGAACTTCTCCGACAGCCAGCGCGAGGCGACGCGGCGCGCGGCCGTGGGCGCAGGCATGGAAGTCCTGCGAATTCTCAACGAACCAACGGCCGCCGCTGTCGCGCTCGGACTCGGTGATGGTGGCTCTCGACGCGTGGGCATCTTCGACCTCGGGGGCGGCACGTTCGACTTCACCGTGCTCGCGATACACGACGGATTGTTCGAAGTCCTGGCAACCGGAGGCGAGCCGTACTTGGGCGGCGACGACTTCGACCACGCGATCGCCGACCGGTTCGCCCACGCGTTTCTCCGCGAGCACCGCGTGGATCTCAATGCCGATCCTGAGAGCCGCGCCCAGGTCCTTAGAGCCGCCGAACAGGCCAAGTTCGTGCTCTCCGCTCAGGGCATGGCGGAAGGCGTTGTGCCCGGCATCGCCCATGGACCCGGGGGGCGCGAGATCGATCTGAACTACAGCATTTCGCGCGCGGACTTCGAAGCGATCATCGCGGGACAACTCGATCGTGCGCTTGCGATGACGGAGCGCGTTTTGGCGCAAGCCAGTCTTCGCCCGCAGGACGTCGATGAGATCGCGCTTGTCGGCGGATCGACCCTCATCCCGGTGGTCCAGCGGCGCGTAAAACGTCTGTTTGGTCGCGAACCAAACGCCGAGATCAACCCACTCGAAGTCGTAGCCATCGGCGCTGCCCACCACGCGCATGCCTTGTGGACCGCGGCGCAGCAACCACCGACAGCAACACCGACAACCGCGGCCGCCTACGCTCCCGTGGAGACCGGGTTGCTCATGGACGTAACATCGCATTCGTTGGGCGTAGCCACGTTCGGCGACAACGTTCAGATCGTGATCGGCAAGAACACGACGATGCCGTGCGAGGGCACGCGGGTATTCTCGACCGCGAAGGACGGCCAGTCGTACGTCAAGATCCGCGTCTGCCAGGGTGAAGCAACCAGGTTCAGCGAGTCGACCGTGCTCGGGGAACTAACACTAGACAACCTGCGACCCGCCGCGCGCGGAGAGGTTCAGCTCGCCGTCGACTTCATCGTCGATGCCAACGGCATCTTGCAGGTGAGCGCACGTGACGTCGCTACGGGTCAACACACCCACGCAACCCTGTGTGTCCTTGGGATCCGGAACGCGCCCGCATGAGCGCGTACACCGAGGCGTTTTGGGAGCGTGTCGTGGCGCTCACGCAAACGTTGGACAGCCTTTCCTACTATCACCTGCTCGACGTCCCTCACACGGCGAGCCGCGAGGCCATCAACGAGGCCTACTACCGACGCGCCAACAAGATGCACCCAGACCGGCACCGCTACCAAACCGACCCAAGTCGCAAACAGGCGCTGGTGCGGCTGTACGCGCGCTTCGGGGAGGCGTTTCGTGTGCTTCGGTCGCCCACGCTGCGTCACGCCTACGACCTGGAACTCGCAGCCGGGCGCGCGCGCCTTAGCAACGACGCCCAACAGGCAGACCGCAACAGGACCACGAGCCCGGACCCAAAGACGGAACACGGCAAGCGACTGCTGGACACGGCACGCACGCTCGTGCGTTCGGGCAATCTCGCCGGAGGGGTGGCGCAGCTCCAACTCGCCGCGCAGTTCGAACCCGACTCCGTTGCGATTCGGCAAGAGTTGGACGCATGCCGCGCCCACGAACTCAACCCGGACGATACCGGACTGCGGTAGGGCATGGTGCCCGCGGGGTTCAAGCGTGCGCCAGGGCGTGGTCCAACGCTGCGCGCACCGCCGCGACCTGCGCTGCGTTGCAGATCTCAGGCGTTGTGTTGGGGCCGTCGGGATAGACTTCCGTGGTGGTCGTGAACCGTGCCCGGGTCACCCCCGCGCACAGACCCAAGGCAGTAAATGGATAATGAATGACGCCATGCTGCGTCACCTTGGCGCCGATGATCTCGCCACGAGCGTCGGGCGGCGCGATGTGTGTCACCGCCTGCACCCCCGCGACAATAGCGGCCTGAAACTCCGGCTGCGGGTTTTCACTGTCGGCCACGGTATAAAAACCGTCCGGGATTAGACCCGGTTCAAACGCGTCGCCGTCCCGAGCGGCCAACGCGGGGCGAAACTCGTCCTCGTCGCTGTCGGTCGTCTCGTGCAGATCAATATGCACGAGAAAGTCCCCCGTCACTGACTCGAGCCGCTTCATGAGCGCGGCGGACTCCTCGGCCGGGCTATCGTCGACGAAGGATCGATTGGGATCGATCGCCTGTGGATTCCAACGATTGATCACCTCGTAGCCCCAGGGGCTGACGCAGGGAACAACGAGCAGGTTGATGCGACCGACGTACATGGAGGCCGCCGTACGAAGGAAGGCTAACGCCCCCTGCACACCGCTGGTCTCGTAGCCGTGCACACCTCCCGTGACCAGAGCCCAAGGCGCCGCGGCTCCCGCCTGAGCGCTGCAGACCGAGAGCAAGGGATAACGGTCGGAATCGACGCTCAACGCGCCGTATTGAGCGACCTCGAAGTCCGTGGCCAAACGCTCCAACTCGCTGAGCACCTCGCCCCGATAGCTGCGTTGGACGGCACGAGCGTCGTACCACGCCACTTTGTCCGCCTCGGTCCACGGTTGGCCTGGAGTGCCGATCGGATAGAATTGATTTTTGCTCATGCGCCGCACAGTTCGCGTAGTCGTCGATGTTGTCGTCCATCCATACCAGACGTTCCTCGAGCCAGGTCCGCACCAGCGCCATCTCTTCGTCGTGGCTCGACACCAAGTACAGCGAGTCGCCTAGAAACTGCACCTCCTCGATGGGCCATCGCTCGAAGTTGGCATCCACGTGTTCGGCGATGGTTTCAAGGTGAAAGTCGAGGCGCGCGAACAAAGCGTCGTCGGACAGCACGCCGTCGCGCAGCTCTCGCCAGTGCTCGCCGAACCGCTCTCGAAACTCCGCCCGCTGAGCCATGCCCTCGACCAGCGCCGGCCGGACCGTCACCCATCCGTCCGAGGGCGCAGAGTTGTTGTAGTTCGGCTGGCCGATCGACAGGTCCAGATCCCATGGGGTGAAGTGAATCTGCCCCCCAGGCGCCTTCCACACGTGCATGCTCAGGAAGTAGGCATCGTGGTTTTTTGCCAACTCCTCGAGCAATATGAAGTCCACGGCACTGTCCAGATCGAGGATCGAGAACAGATCGGTCGTCGTGTCCACGCCCGAGATAACCGCGTCCCACGAGTCCAGAACCGCCACCACCCCAGCGACCTGCTGCGGCGTGGCTGTGTCCTGGCGCGGATACATCAGTCGCCAACTTCCGTACGCGATGCCCACGCTACGGATCCCACCATCCTCGTCTTGCTTGAGCAGGAAGCTGCTCCCGTTCATCGCTCTGTCGGCGGGGAGCACAACGCGGTCATCGTCGCGCTTGATCCGCTCGCTCAGCAGATAGATCCCCCGATAGTCGCCATCGAGCGTCAGCGTGCAAAACTTCGTTTCAGGCGCGTATCGCTCGGTGCCGCCGAAGCTCTGAAACAGCTCGAACAACAGCTTGTTGCGCATCAACGCGCGGTCGATGTAGGCGCCGTTGAGCACCCAGTCGGACTCGCGCCCCATGTCCAGGAGGTTGGTCGGCACTTCCGTTTCGTCCTGGTCAGAGACTCGCAACTCCACGGCGTATTGCGGCTT
>JAESSZ010000272.1 GCA_016763875.1 Nannocystaceae bacterium | reverse complement strand
GGCGAGACCGCGATCAGCGACAGCGCCTGTCCCGCTATCGACTGCGACCACCCGTTCTCCGCGGGCGCCATCGAGCAGTCGCCGGACGAACGCGGTCGTCTCGACATTTGCTTCACCATCGCCGCCTGGAGCGCCGCACCAATCCGATCTCTCCGATTGCGAGACAAAACGCTCGTTTTGTTTCGCAGTCTTCTTGCTCCGGGAGCGCAACATGGGCCCCGCGGCGCGTCCTTATCCGAAGAGCACGCCGAGATGACTCCACCGATCCAGACCGCTGAGCAGGCAGTTGCCTTTTTGCAGGGCCGCGTCCGCAAGGGCATTGTGATGTCCGTAGTGACGTTCTTCGCCGTGCAAGCACTCATCACGGCCGCGATGCTCGGTTCCACCTACGCGGACATCGGCTTTGTGTCGTTTGCTGAGCTCGACAACGTCGTCGTCGTCGGTCGCGGTGGCGGCACTCCAGTTCGTTTTTGGCCAATGTTCTGGCTGTCCATCGTCGTTTTGGGGGTGTTCTTCGCGGCGTTTGGAGTCTGGTTTACGCGCCGCCGCATGAAACACGCCAGGCGCTTGCTGCCGCGCATTCGCCAAGGCACGCGAATGCCTGGCACGGTAACCGGAACGCGGACAGAGACCGAGAAGCGCGGGAGCATGCAGTACACGCGGCTCCGGTTGACCGTAGTCGCAGAGGATGGTCGCGAGTACCAGGCCGTGCACGAGGAACCGGTTGGAACCGAGCTGCCGACGATCGACACGCAGTCCCCCGCTGTGGTCTGGGCGAGCCCGAGCGGCTACGTGATCGCGGCGGGTGACGGGTTGTTCGAGGGGCCGTAGGCACCGCTCGCGCGGCGAAGCACAGAGCCATCGGGCGACTGTGTCAGCGACAAACGTCCCTCGGGAAGGAGCACCGACTCAAATACCGTCATGTTCGACCCGACAGAGGAAAATCCTCGCTCAAGAAACCACTCGACCGCAGCCGCACCGAGAACATCCGCCGCGAGTTCCCCGAGTGGCTCGCGAGAAATCTCGACGAATGTCCGGCCCGGATTCACGGTCGACCCTGCAATCTTCATCGGTGCGACTCGCTGCTCCAACAGCGCCCACGAGTTCATCTCGCCCGTCACGTTGCGGTCCTGCCGTAGGCCGACCTCGAACGCCACACAAGACCGTCCAGTGAGCGGACTTCGGAGCAGCTCTACATCCTGTGCCACCCCTTCGACGGTGTCCCTCGTCGAAGCAGCTGGCGGCAACGCAAACGACCACCGATCGGGGAGCGTGCGCTTCGCAGGCACCGACATCCTCCGCAAGCGGACGGCTGCCAGCCCCCCTGCAAGGCCGGCGAGTGCCGCGATCGACCCCCCCATCACGAGCGAGTTCGTAGCCACAAGGCCAATGAACGAGCCCACGACGACACCCAAGCCGGCCTTACGCAACGAATCGACTAGCGGCGAATCTGCGGCCGCAGAGTCCAGCTCGCCTTGCCGAATCGCCAGGGCCGTCGACTCGCGCCGCAGGTCGATCCACGCCCGCGACTGGCAATGTGGGCACTGTGCTCGGTGCGGCGCATCGCCCGACGAGCGATGCGGGGACTCCGAGCCGGGGTCAGGCCAGGTCAATCGGCCACACTCCGAGCAAAGCAGGGCTCCCGTCGCACGAACGATCTCGTCTTCCACTTGTCCGCGGGCACGCTCCCGACGAGCCCGGACCCGGCGGCTCTTCAGTTCCGGAGATGGCCCCGCCCGGACGGACCCCCCACCGCTTGCTCCGACGAGGCCCACGTTGGCCCAAGGGTACCAAGCGCGAGCCGTTTTTCTCATCACGGGCGTTTGCCCCTCTCCGCGTCAAGCACGCGACAGTGGGTGCAACGCCCACGCTCGCAGTTCACATTGACGATTCGTAGTGTCGCGATAGCATGCTCTCGTGTTTGGATGATGCCGTCTGTCGGGACAATGGATGAACCCCGCGGGTTGACTTTGTGGATCCCACAGAGCCGTGTCGGCTCTGGCGAGCCCTTTTGGGTTCCGATCTCCGCGGAGCAGCGCGACGACACTGGAGCGTCCGCAAGGCCGCTGGGCGAACCAACGAAAGACGGACGGGTGTGGGTCGCGGTGCAACTGTCAACGCTCGCGAACGACGGAGCCCAACTTCGGATCCCTGCGCGAGGCGATCGCACTATTGTGGCAAAGCTGCGAGTCCTTCCACGGGGCGCTGGCATCGTTGAGGTGGCGCGTCCCGACAGTAGCCTCAAGAGTCCCCTGAACATCGTCGTGCTTGTCATTTTTGCATTGGTCATGGCGTACCACTTGGGAGGCCAATGACTCGGTTGGGCCCCGTCCCAAACGCCGCGGCGTCGCCGTCGGTGCACGATCCGGTCGAGGACGCGATGGCTCGCTATTTGGCCGACCCGAGACTCGTGGCGGCCGTTGCCGCGTTTGACCTCAGGCGCTACCGCGACGCGCTCACCGCCCTAGTCCCAACGGCAACGGACGATGTGTCTCGGCTTGCCCTTCGGCGCCTACGCCAGACGCAGCGTCCTCTCGCACGAGCCATGAGCAACCGTCTTCCGCTGTTCCTCGCAAACTACGGTGGCTGTGGCTTCCGCCTAATCGGCGATACTGACCCGGTGGCCCTGACCCATGCGACGGTCCGTTGGATCACGTTCTTCTTTCTCCCGATCTGGCCACTGCGGGGGTACCTCGTTCGCTATCTTGGCGCGTACGAGTACGAGTATCTCGCCGAGATCCCGTTCGACCTTCGTCTTCGTTGGACCGCAGTAGGGATCGCGGCCGTCGCAGCGTTGCTGTACGGCGTCTCCCGCCTCGCGGGCTTGTAGGGGATGATCGTCGCTGCGATCAAACAGCACGCTGGTGAGCACGCCGACCTTCGCGACACTCCGCCGACTTGCGCGAGTTGTTAGTGTGCGCCACGTGAATCCCCCGTTCCTGCTCGCCCGCTTTATCGACGCGTCCTTCGTGGACAACTGACCGCTACGGGCCCACGTGCACATTCTGTTTGTCGCAGCCTTGCTTGGGGCACCAGTGCTGGCACCGACCCTGGGCATCGTCGAGCACGGCGACCGCTGCCCGCAAGGGGATATCGCAACCCGAGTGGACGACTACCTCGGTGACCTGCCGCGGGGCTCGCTTTCGGCTGTCGCGAATCTCAGCCAGGCCGATGAGACCTGGACCCTACGGCTGGAGCTCGGCGACACGGAGCGAACCTTTCGTGCGCCGCGGTGCGAGACCGTGCTCGACGCGGCGGCGTTTGTGATCGCCGCGACCATCGATCCCTCACTCGTGGATGATGTTCCCGAAGCTGACCCCGACCCCGACCCCGCCGTACCTGAACCAGACTCCGTCGACTGGACTCCACAGGCGAGGCGACAACCACAGCCACCAACGCCGCCTCACCGCCCCGTTGTCCAGCAACCATCCCCCCTGTCGCTGTACGCAGCAGTCGAGGTAGGCGCGGACTTCGGCGCTCTCCCTCGCGCGGGCCTCGTGGTGCGGCCTGCGATTGGCGTCGCGGGGCGGGTGTTTGTCGTCGCCGCCACTGGCGTATTCCGGACACGTTCT
Organism: Nannocystaceae bacterium; assembly: GCA_016763875.1. Taxonomy (GTDB): domain Bacteria; phylum Myxococcota_A; class Polyangia; order Nannocystales; family Nannocystaceae; genus JAESSZ01. The sequence goes on along the minus strand of JAESSZ010000272.1, from coordinate 457 downwards.
CGCGCAGTTTCTTCGGCGACGCCCGACGCTGCACCCGAAGCGGGCGGCGACATCGGATTGTGGGCCGTCGGTGTTCGCGGCTGTGGGTTGCCACCGCTACCATGGGCTCGGGTCATCCTTCCGCTGTGTGCAGGCGTCGAGGGTGGGCAAGTGCTCGGGCGTGGGTTCGGTTTCGACGAGGCGCACGACACGACCCTTCCTTGGCTGGCTGTGACCGCGAGTCCGGGTGTCGGTTTCGCGCCGATCCCCTCCATGGCGTTGGTCTTGCGCGGCGAGGCCGGCGTGGCGCCGCTGCAGGGTGAAATACTGATCGACGGACTTGGGGTCGTTCACGGGGTTCGCGCCATATTTGGCCGGGTCGTCGTGGGACTCGAAGTACGATTCGGCGGGTTAAAATCACGTCAGACTCGAAGCCTGTGACGGATCGTGGGCACAGCGGGAAATGCCAACCGGTGGG
>JAESSZ010000271.1 GCA_016763875.1 Nannocystaceae bacterium | reverse complement strand
GCCAGTCCAAGGAGCATGACCAACGCATCGACCTCTGCAGGATCGTCCGCCCTGCGAATCGACTGCTGGACCGTGACTGTGGCCAGGTCCAGTCGCCGCAGTTTGGCTTGCAAGTCGTGCATGCTCGGGCGGCTGCCTTCATCCGGCCGAACCGCCTCAACGCTGGCGGACTGCGTCACACTAGCCACGACTTTCCGGTCCGGTTGAGGTTCCGGCTCGGAAAACTCGCCCGTGCCCGCGCACCCAAACCCGACAATGGCGGTCAGAACGACGCTGACGATGATGGATGGTCGATATCGCGGCATTGATCTAGTACCCGGGGCGTCAACGTTCGACGCCACGATATCGGTCTCAATTGTGGCGATTGAGCGCCACGGGTGGTCACATCCGGGCGTGTTATACCGTCGAGTCGATGACCGACGTCTCCGACGATGGAACAGACGTCATGCATCCTCCGAGCGAGCAGGCCGCCATAGCGACCACCGTGGGTACCGCGGATGGCCCTGCGTCTGCGTCGATGATCCCACCGGTTGTCAGTGGAGACATTCTTGGCGAGCGCTACCGCATCATTGAGATGATCGGCCAGGGCGGGATGGGCACGGTTTTCGTCGCCGAGCACACTACGATAGGCAAACACGTCGCGATCAAGGTACTGGGCGAGGACTTCGCCCACCGCGCAACGCTCGTCGAACGCTTCGTGCAAGAGGCCCGAGCCGCGTCTCTGATTCGACATCCACACATCGTCGACATCACTGATTTCGGTTTTGTTCGCGAGGGACTTCCCTACTTCGTCATGGAGTACCTGGAAGGACAAACGCTCGCCCAACGAATCGCGGATCAGCGGCGCATCCCCTGGCCGGCGGCGCGCGACATCATGCTGCAGATCTGCGCCGCGCTGCAGGCTGCGCACGACAAGGGCGTGATTCACCGCGACATGAAGCCGGACAACATCTTCTTGATCGACCGTGGTGGCAACGGTCCGTTCGTGAAGGTGCTCGACTTCGGTATCGCGAAGATCGTCGCTGAAGAGGACAAGAACCTCACCAAGACGGGCACCGTCATGGGCACGGCCGCGTACATGTCGCCAGAACAGGCGCAGAGTCTCTCGGTGGATACACGCACCGACATCTATGCGACGGGGGTCGTGCTGTACGAGATGTTGACCGGTCGTGTGCCGTTCGATGCGGGGGGCTTTGTCGGCGTGCTCACCAAACACATCACCGAACGTGTGCCGAGCATGCGGAGTGTGGCGCCCGAAGCCAAGATTCCGCGCGCGCTGGACCGCGCAGTGCTGCGTGCGTTGCACAAGGACCGCGACGACCGCTACGCCAGCGCCGACGAACTGGCCGCGGTACTGCACGCACTGGGCGAGGACGGGGGCGCGGCAAAGTGGCGAAGCGTCGTACCGCTGGGTCTGGCCGCAGGTCTTGCGGTGGTCGCGGGCGCGGCTTGGGGCATCACGGCCGCGGGCGACTCTGATGGGATACACGTGCCCAGCCCCCAGCCTCGTGCGGCGGCTGGCACCCGAGTCCCCGAACCCGCGGCTGATGACCCGCCCGTCGACCCAACGGAGGCAGCCCAGCACGACGCGGTCTCTAACCCGGCCACGAGCGGCGAGGCACCGCTGCCCGCACTCGTGCCGCATGACTCGGCGACTTCCCTCCCCGACGTCCGCGACATCGCAGATGCCCTACCGGAAACATCGAGTACGGACGCACTGCCCGAGCTGCCGACGGTTGCGGCACAACTTCCCGGGCTCAATGATCCAGAGCTGGGCGCACACGACTCCGACACCACAACGGGGGCCGACACCGACGCAGACACCGGCTCAACGTCAGCAACCGAGGGCGAGAGTCGGTCGACCGATACGACCGCGGGCTCGACAGGTGGCGAGCCCTGAATCGAGCGCGATCGGTTAGATCGCGACCAATATGCCCATCTCGACCAGACGCGTCTCGGTGAGTTTGACGTTGTCTGAGTCGAGCTGAGCCAGCGGCGCGGGGAGGTCGAGGCCCTGACGCATCGCGAGCACCGCCATCGTCTCTGGACGTGGATGAAGAATCCGAACGACGCCGTCCACCAGTGAGCGATACAAGATCACGATCATCGGCCGCGGCGAGGGTTCCTCCGCGGAGTCGTCCTCAACCAACGCTTTCATGAGGTCGGGGATCGGGCGCGTGAACTGGCGAATGAACACCCGCTTCTCGAAGCCATCGTCATCCGACCCGGTGGACGTTCGCGCGAGATAGTCGATCCAGTGGTACTCCGCCAACTCTTCCAGGGCTTCCGAAAACTCGCCCTTTTCTTCGCGTCGGCGCGTCAAGAATTCTGGGAATGACGCGCCGAAACGATTCGGATCACGACACCCTCGAGGCGGGTGCACATGCACGTAGTCGCGCACCAGTTCCGACCACATTGTGGGCCTGACCCGCATCGCGAGGGTATGGACCGTGGGAAACAACAGCCGCAGCGTCTTGTGGAAGTTGCGATCAACCAGCGTCCGATAGAACGTCAGATTCTGACTGCCGGACGCCGACGGCCCCAACTTCGTCTGAACCTCGTCGACATCGATGCGGCCGAGCAGGAACGCCTGCATCTGGTCAAAGAACTCGGGGAGCCCTTCGTTCACGCGTCGTTCTCCCAGCCCGGACAAACCTCGTCCATGATCGCACGTGCGCGGTCTGCCTCGTCGATCACGCGGTCGAGATCTGGGATGTTGGTGTCCCATTCGATAAGCGTTGGGATTGGTCCTGCCCGCTCAAGAAGGGTCCGGTACAGCGCCCACACACCATCGGCGACTGGAGAGCCATGGTCGTCCAGTAGCCGCGACTCCTCTTCGAGAAATCCGGCGAGGTGCACCTGCTTGGCACGCTGCCACGGCAAAGCGAACAAAGACTCGACGGGGTCGCGTCCGTGGTTGATGGCGTTGCAGTAGACGTTGTTGACGTCGAGCAACAGACCGCAGTCCGCGGTTTCGACGACCCCGTGCACGAACTCGCCTTCGGTCAGGCGCGAGCCCGGCATGGTGGCGTAGTACGTGATGTTCTCGATGACCATGTCGCGTTCCAGCCGGTCGGCGACGTGGCGGATTCGTTTGCCAGCATGCTCGACCGCCTCGTCCGTGAACGGCAGCGGAAGCAGATCGAACATCTGGATGTCATCGATTGCCGAGTAGCAAAGGTGGTCGGAGTAGAACGGCGTCTCCATCCGATCGCACAACTGACGCAGACCCCGAAGGTAGTCCTCGTCGAGCGCATCGGGCCCACCGATCGACATCGAGACCCCGTGCGAGACCATTGTCCAGCGTTCGAGGCAGTCATCCAGCACACGACTGGCAGTACCGCCGATACCAACAAAGTTCTCGGGAACAACCTCAAGCCAGTCGATCCGACGCGACGTCTCGAGAATGTCTCCAAAGTGCGGGTGTCGTAAGCCGATCCCGACGCCACGTAGCCGTTTGGTCATCGCGCCTCAATCGTACAGGTCGTGGGGAGAGCACCACCCAGTGCGGTGCCCTCCGTCACTCCAAAAAACTCAGCCAGCGGTGCCTGGGCAGCCAGCCGTCGTGCCGGTGCCTGGACAGCCGGCCGTCGTGCCGGAACCCGGACAACCTGCGGTGCTGCCACTGGGGCAACCCGCCGTTCCCGAGTCAGCGGGGCAACCCGCCGTCGCACCGGTACCCGGACAACCCGCCGTCGTACCTGCGGGGCAACCCGCCGTCGTGCCAGCGGGGCAACCCGCCGTCGTACCGGCACCCGGACAACCCGCGCTGCTGGTGCCTGGGCAACCTGCGGTCCCGGTCGCGGTCGTGGTCGGCGTGTCGTTGGTATCTGAGGACGAGTCGTCGTCGTCGCCGCAGGCCGGCAGCATGCAAAGACCCGCGGAGAGAGCCATGGCCTCCAAGATAGAAGGAAGATTCGTTTTCATGTTGGTACCTTGATCCGTTGCGGTCCTGGGTTGGGACCGTCACTTGCTATCCCGGCGTGCCGGGGTCGGTTACCGACGAATCTTCACATTGTTGCAGCGCCGCCGCGAACCCCTGGCGTAAATCAGGTGACAGGTGTGCGACAAGGTAGCGCCTTGCTGTACAAATTTTCAGTGCCCTAGGGTCTCCCGCGGCCCTCGCCGCAGCGAGGTCGTACCTGCCCCGTGGCACCGCGCCCGAGGCACAACGCGCGCGGCCGCCCTCCGTTTGGGTCCGCGTGTCTCCCGCCGGACACACAACCTCGGTGTAGCCGTCCGTTTCGCTGCGATCGTGCCCGCCGTAACGCTCCAGCGGGATTTCGTTCTCAAACACGGTCCATGGCGTGAAGAACCCGGAGGCGTCGGTCCCCCGGTTGACGAGGCCATGGGCCCCCTGCCGATCGTTGGTGAGTCGCGACGGCGGGTGGCACGCTGCGCACGCGTTCTTGCGCCGCACCGCGTCGATCCACGCGGGGCGCACCGTTTCGCCGTCGCTGTTCTTGGTGTTGTGGGTCGCTGACAACCGGTCGATGAGTGCGTCGGTCGCCCGCTCATGCGCGGCCCCGTCCGCACGAGCCCACTCGTATCCGAACAAGCCGCTCGCGTCCCGACGGTACACGTGGAACCACTGCGCCCCCGCCTCGTCGATTCGGGTCCCTCTCACATCCACGACGTAGCGCTTGCCGCCAATGTACCCGTACTCAACGCGGTCGAGCATGGACCCCGGCGGGAAGAGTAGACCGACAGGGGAGCCGTTCGGTGAAACCTGCTTGGTCACGGTCGAGCCTTCGGGCAGTCGCGCCCAGATCTCAACCTGGTCCCGCTGAAGATCGGACGACGGCATGTGAATCGGCGGCACAAGTTGGACGAACCCCTCTTTCGCCCAATGCTCGCGCGGGTCGGCCATCGCCAGGGCTGTGACCCCCTCGGGTGCGGCTGGCTTGCTGCAGCCAACCGCGAGCAACGCGATCGCTAGCGCGAGCCTGGAGCGACACAGGACCGACATTGCCCGCGATGATACCGTGCCCGGCATGGCGGACCAGGTTCAGGCCTCCCACATCCTTCTCATGTACGCTGGCTCGGAGCGCTCCAGTGCGACGCGCTCTCAACAAGACGCGCAGACACAGATCAAAGACCTCTCCAAACAGCTCGACGCGGGCGCAGATTTTGCCGACCTAGCACGCGCAAATTCAGATTGTCCTTCCAAAGGCAAAGGCGGTGACCTCGGTCGGTTCGGCCGTGGCCAAATGGTTGGCGCATTCGAGGACACCGCGTTTGGGCTCGAGGTCGGTCAAACCAGCGGCGTGGTGACTACGCCCTTCGGCTTCCACATCATCAAACGCACGAGTTAGGCGATGGCCGCCCGGAACGACGACGACCCAAATCGCGACGCGATTCTCGGACGGCGTCGTCGTTTCGTGGCGATAGCACTCGCCGCGCTGGCGGGGACAGCGACGGCTTGCCCGAGTCTCAAGGTTGCGGCTCCGGAGCCGCCCGAACAGCCGAAGACGCGTGACTCTGGCGACAGTAGTAGCGACAGTAGTAGCGGCAGTGGAGACAGTAGCGACAGCGGAGACAGTGGCGACGGCGAGAGCCGCGCCCAGCTCGACCATGCGGATGACGGCGATCCTCCGGAGCAGGCTCAACCTGGCCAGTAGGCGTCCTGCGGGCCCGTAGCGCCGCGGAGAGCGAGACCACTCACGGGGCTCGCGTCGCAACCGATTTCCTGTCATGAAACGAAGCGATGAAGCGGCCCACCCTGCCGCTACCGCCGTTGCGCAAGTACCCGCGCTCCTCGCTGTGGCCCGACATCTCGGCGGCAACGACGGTGCTGTTCCTGGCGGTCCCGCAGAGTCTCGCGTACGCCACGATAGCGGGGCTGCCCCCGGCCATGGGTCTGTACGCCGCCGCGATTCCAGCGATCGTTGGTTCGCTCTTTCGCAGCTCCCACCATGTGCTCAGTGGGCCGACCAATGCGATGAGCTTGCTCGTCGGTGGCGCGACCGCCGTTGGCATGGGCGCAGACCCAGCCGCAGTCGCACTCACCCTCGCGCTGCTGGTCGGCATCTTCCAGATCGTCGCAGGTGCGTTGCGCCTGGGCGCACTCGTCGACTACATCTCCAGCGCCGTCGTCCTCGGCTACATCATCGGAGCCGCCGTACTCATCGCGGTTGGCCAGCTCCACAACTTCACCGGAACCACGGGCCCAAGCGGCCGGATCTGGGTGGACATCGGCGGCTGGCTGCCGAAACTGGGCGAAGCGGACGGGCTATCGCTGGCTATCGCCGGCGGAACAATCGCGACGGTCCTGGCCGCGCGATTGCTGCAGCGTCGCATGCGGCGTAAAATCCCAGGCGCGCTCCTGGCCATCGTGCTCGCAATAGCGGCCGACATCGCGTTCGACCTCGAGAGCCGGGGTTTGCGGGTCATCGGTGATCTCGCGCCAATCCCCAGCGGTTTTCCGCCGCTGACAATCCCCGACGTGAGCCATGTGAGCGTGCTGCTCTCGGCCGCGATCGCCTGCACCGTGTTGAGCTTGGTCGAGTCCAACGCAGTTGCGCGTTCGATCGCCGCCCGCACCGGCCAACGCATCGATGCCTCGACCGAGTTCTTCGGCCAAGGCCTGTCCAACCTCGCCGCGGCGTTCTTCGGCGGGTACCCCGTCAGTGGCAGCCTTGCCCGGTCCGCGGCCAACGAACATGCGGGCGCCAGAACACGAATGGCGGGGGTGTTCGGCGGCCTCATGATCCTCGTGGTCCTGTTGGCGTTTGGTTCGGCCCTCGACCACACGCCAGTTCCGAGTCTCGCGGGACTTCTGATCGTGGTTGCCGTCGAACTTGTCGACATCAAACGCATCAAACACACGGTCCGTGCCTCGCCAGCGGACGGCATCGCATTCGTGACGACCATGGTTGGCACGTGGGTGATGTCGCTCGACACGGCGATCTACCTCGGCGTGGGTATCAGTCTGGTGCTGTTTCTTCGCAATGCACGACTGCTCAGCGTCCGCGAGTTACTGGTGGGTGACGATGGCGCCCTGTGCGAGCACCTCCCCGGCGACACCAAAGCCTCTCGGTCCGACGTCAGCCGCTGCAATCGCATCCGCTTTCTCCACCTGGATGGCTCGCTGTTTTTTGGCGCGTCTGGGGAACTGGCTGACGCGCTGGACGACGTCGTGGCAGACCGCGAGATCAAAGTTCTGGTCGTGCGGATGAAGTACACGCAGGGCCTCGATGCGACCTCGGCCGCCGTATTCGAATCCACCGCCGCTCGCCTTCACGCCCAGTCGCGGCAACTGATCTTGGTCGGCATGTCCGCCGAGATGATGGGTGTCTTGGAGCGCGCGGGAACCATCGAACGACTCGGCGCCGAGAACCTATTTCCCGCCCGACAGCGGTGGCTCTCAGCCCTCGACGCCGCCCGCTCGCGCGCCGTCGCTTTGTGCGGAGATGACTGCGCGACGTGTCCGTTCGCCCGCACCCAGTTCGCCGCGAAGGCCGAGCGCGAACCAGTCCCTGAACCTAGTCCGCGAACCTAGGATGTCCCTAGGTTCAGCGTCCTGAGTCGGGAATAAATCGTGCCTTGACCCGGTTTCAGCGGCGGTTGTGGGATACTGACGCGCTGGCCGGGTGCCCAGCGGTCGTTCACCAAACCCGAAATCTGATGAACAACACGCGACAATTTCGAGGGGTATGGGCTGATGCGAAAACCATCGTCCGTACGCTATGGATCTGCCTTGCGGTCTTGTGGACCATCGAGATCGTCGATGCCGCCGTATTCCACGGGTCTCTGGACGGCTTCGGTCTGAGGCCTCGCGACACCTCTGGTCTACTCGGCATACTGACGGCACCGCTTCTTCACGGTGGTTTCGGCCACCTCGTCAGCAACACGATCGGCTTCGTGATCTTCGGTGGCCTCGTCGCATTGGTCGGCCGCCGCGAGTTCTGGACGGTCACGCTGGTCGGCTGGCTCTCCGGGCTGGGCGTCTGGGTCATCGGCGCGCACGGCGTCCATATCGGCGCGAGCGGAGTCATCTTCGCGTACTTCGGCTTCCTCCTACTGCGCGGGTGGTACCAACGCCGCCTCGGCAGCATTGCGCTGTCACTGGTACTGCTGTGGACTTACGGCAGCCTGCTTTGGGGCATGATCCCCTGGTTCGCACCACCCAACGTCTCGTGGGAAGGCCATTTGTGCGGCTTCCTCGGCGGCGTTGTCGTCGCAAGCTGGACGGGTAAGAAAACGCCGTTGGCCATACTGGTGGACAAGACCCAGGCGGCCGCGGGTGCCGCCTAGCCGGAGAACTCGGCGCTGTGGCCCCCACAAACGTGCTTGAGGCGGCCGCACCGCCCACAGACACCGGGTCCTACAACGCGCGGTGTCGCCCAATCTGCCTGCCGCGTGACAAGTGCAGCTAGCCAAGGCACCGTTGGGTACAGGACCCCGATGACGCCTCCCGACTCCGAGTTCGAGCTCCCGAACGAAGACCTGCTTCTGGACCTCGACCGGCTTCACGCTATCGCGATGTGCCCGGCCAAAGCTCTGCCTGACGCGCGGCTGCGGCGGCTGATCGAGCGCGAGGTTCGGCAGCTCCACGGCGTGCTCCAGCGCCACTTCGAGGCTGAGGAAGAAGGGCGCTACATGGGGGCGGTGCTCGATCGCGTCCCCGACCTCAACGACACTGTCGAGCGACTGCACGCCCAGCACAGCGAGATTACGACTCGGTTGCTGAGCCTCGCGAGCGACTGCAAGACCGGAGCGCTGGACGAGTTGCGCGACCGGGCCGCCGCATTGCTGGATCTCATCGGCGAGCACGAGCGCGATGAGGTCAAGCTCGTCGAAAAAGCACGCTAGCCGTCGGAGGAAGCCAACGAGTCCGCGCTTGGTAACCCGAGCAGCCAAACCTTGTTGCCTCCCCTTCCCTTCAGGGAGCCCATTTCCCAGCGATATCGCTCGGTTCCCAAGGACGCGGTGAGTTCTTTGAGGTCGCCAATCGTATACGTGCGCGCGTTCGAGACCGCGCCGTCCCAGGCGACGAACAAAGGGATCAACGGGATCACGTAGGTGAAAAAGAGTTGGCGCCACGTCATCGGGCGAACCAGTAGCGTCACGAAGAACGTTCCGATGAATGCAGGCGGCATCACCACCCACCACAGCCAGATCGGAAGCGAGTTGTCGCTGATCTCGTACGCGCACAGCGGCTGGCCACTGTCTTGCGCGCTGCGGAGAATCTCCTTCGCGGTCTCGGGCCGCATGTGGTGCAGACAGCACACCATCGTCCGCACGCCGCGTTGCCCCTCGGGCACCGCTGCCGCGTCGATAGGCTCAACACAGTAGCTCAACCTCGGATCCCCCAGTCCGTTGATCCGTCGCGCGGCCGGTCGGTTCGGATAGAGATCGGACATCGTCAGGCGAAGATCCGTCATCCCCTGGGTCTGCCTCAGATGCGCCACCACCTCTGGCATCGGGCCACCACCGCCCGAGCAAAGATCCAAGACGCGCGGCACCGCGGCGTGCTTCAACGCCCGAGCCACGAGGTCGGCGAGCAGTGGCGTGGTGCCCATCACGCGATGAAAAGCGCACAGGTAATGCGTCATGCACTCCCTCAGCCACCGTGGAAACCACGGCAGGTCCTCGAACTCAAACATGTGCACGCGCTTCACCGCAGTATCCTCGCACCCCTGCTAGGTCATTCGACGACCGCGGTACACCGTCACGCAACGAGTTTCTGTATCGTATTGGGCGGCGTTGCATGCCCTGCAACGGGAACGACGTGTGTTCCTGGACCCGGCGGGTGACCCGCCAGGTGAGGGACACCACCAACCGAAGCACGGTTGTGCCGCGCGAGGTACCCTGCCGCCCGGTTATGGCCAAAATCAGACTGACACAACTGAGCCGCGCAGCGGGTTGAGCATCGAAGCTCCGTTCGAAGGAGCTGGCGCAGGTCCTGCGCCGTTTGCCCAAGATTACCGATCCCAACGTGCTCGTTGGGACCGAAACCAGTGATGACGCAGGCGTCTATCGGCTGGACAGCCGACGTGCGCTCGTCGTTACCACCGACTTTTTCGCGCCGGTTCTCGACGACCCGTACGACTTCGGTCGGGTGGCCGCGGCCAACGCCCTTTCCGACGTCT
>JAESSZ010000022.1 GCA_016763875.1 Nannocystaceae bacterium | reverse complement strand
CCGGCATGCGGAGACGTTCGCCACCCCGGACGACGACTTCAACTACTGGGTGTACCTGCGTCGCCCACCACAGTCCCCCGAGGTCACTGCACATTCCCCATAGGGCCAGGGGTTTGTGTGCCACAGCTTCGCGGTGATGTGGTGACGTGCCCCCGACGCTCTATCGGGGCCTGCGGTACGATTGCGCAAGGGGATTGAGCATGAAGTTATCGCGATCAGCTTTTAGATTGGTGCTCGCCAGCGCCTGTGGACTGAGCATTGGCGGCTGCAAAGAGGACGACCCAGATTCCAGTTCCGACGGGACCGAAGGTGCCGACGAAACCGCAGGTTCGGCAGAAACCGCAGGTGCTGACGACGGCATGAACGATGTCGGGGACCCCGACGACGATGGATGCATCGCTGGCGGCCTGGGGTGCGTGTGTGCAGATAGCGTGTGCTCAGGCGTTCTGTTCTGCGTTGAAGATGAGTGCGTGCAGGGGCCCGATGTCGAGTTCGACGGCGGCTACCCCGACGTCCTGGCGGGTCTTAGGATCCCCGTCGAGGTCGACGCCGAAGGCGAGACCATCACGTGGACGCAGTCGGGTGGGCCTACCGTCGAGCTCCTCAACGACAACGGCACCAACATCGAACTCAACATCCCCGCTGACATCGCCGCGGGAGAGACCATCACGCTCACCGTCGCGGTGGCGCTCAACGGGGTCACGCTCGAAGACTCGATTGACATTACGATTCGTGAGGCCACGTTCAGCAATGTCTTCCCGGACGTCACTGCCCCCGAGGAGCTGGGCACGACCGACGGGCTGGCGTTCAACAGCGCAGGCATGTGGGTCGTTTCCAACGAGGGCTTCATCTCGCGCATGTCGCCGGGAGACGACGATGACGACGAGCCGATCCCACCGGGGTTTGTCGAGGCCTTCGAGCTCGGCGGCCTCCCCACGGCCGTAAGCTTCTTGGACAACGAGAGGCTCTTGGTCGCCAATACGATGCTCGCCGAGGTGCAACTGTTCAACGCCAACACCGGCAACGTCGCGACCTACATCGATCAACTCGAAGGTGGCGGCTCACTGGGCACGGTCAGTTTTCCGTTGGCCGATGGCGGCGACGGTGACCTTATCCTCAGCAACCTTGTCGACGGCCAGCTCATCTATCACGACTCCGGGGACGCGGACGACGACGATCCCATCCCCGCGAGCACCCGCATCCTCGCCGAAGACATCGGTCTCAACCCTAGCGCGATGGCCTTCGGCCCCGAGGGCAGTGGCATCGTCTTCGTCGGGGTCGATGACGCGATCGTGCGGATCCCCTACGACGATGCGATGGTCGGCATGACCTCGACGTACCTCGACCTCACCGGACTGTGTGGGGAGCCCGACGGCATCGCGTTCGACGAGGGCGGAAACATGTGGGTTGGCTGCCCGGCGACCAACTCCTTGTTTGTGGCGCAGTACGTGGGCGGGGCAGACCCGTCGACGGAGGTGTCTCGCTCGTGGACCGACGTGGGCGCGGGCATCTCGCGCTTCGCCAACCTGGAGTTTGGCGACGACGAGTTTCCCCAGCGGACGCTGTACTGGACCAACCTCGAAGACGCGACCGTCGGCATGATGGTCGTTGGGCTGAGCGGTCGCTAGCGCCCGCGTATCGAGGTTGACGATGCGCGGCGGTTGGACGAGGCTTCGCGTATGTTCGAGCAAGCCCGGGACGTCTACACCAAGACTCTCCAAGAGATCCGCGACGCCGGGTTGTACAAGGACGAGCGCATCATCGCATCACCGCAGGGCGCGACGATCAAGGTCGGCGACGATGAGGTCCTGAACTTCTGCGCGAACAACTACCTCGGGCTCTCGAGCCACCCGACGGTGATCGAGGCCGCGCGCAAGTCGCTGGACGAGCGCGGCTACGGGATGTCGAGCGTTCGCTTCATCTGCGGCACCCAGGATCGGCACAAGGAACTCGAAGCGAAGGTCTCTGAGTTCATCGGTACTGAGGACACGATCCTGTACAGCTCGTGCTTCGACGCTAATGGCGGTTTGTTCGAGACGTTGCTCGGCAAGCAAGACGCGATCATTTCGGCTTCGCTCAACCACGCATCGATCATCGACGGCGTACGACTGTGCAAGGCCGAGCGGCACCGCTACGCGCACGACGACTTCGATCAGCTCGAGTCGATTCTCAAGGAGACCCAGAGCAGCCGACTGCGCATGATCGCAACCGACGGCGTGTTCTCGATGGACGGCGACATTGCGCGTCTCGACACGGTTTGTGATCTGGCGGACAAGTACGGCGCGATGGTGATGGTCGACGACAGCCACGCCACAGGCTTCACGGGCAAAACCGGGTGGGGCTCGCACGAGCACAACGGGGTGATGGACCGCGTGGACATCATTACTTCGACGCTGGGTAAGGCGCTCGGCGGCGCTTCAGGCGGGTTCACAACCGGTCGTCGAGAGATCGTCGACATGCTCCGCAACCGTTCGCGGCCATACCTGTTTTCGAACACGCTCGCGCCTCCAATCGTGGCCGGAAGCCTTGCGGTCTTGGACATGCTTTCCCAGAGCACGACCCTGCGAGACACCCTTGAGACCAATACCAAGCGCTTTCGCGACGGCATGAGTGCGGCGGGTTTCGACATCCGACCGGGCGTGCACCCGATCGTGCCGATCATGTTGGGAGACGCAAAGCTCGCTGTCGACTTCGCAGCCAAACTGCTCGGCGAGGGCATCTACGTGATCGGTTTTTCGTACCCAGTCGTGCCTCAGGGCAAGGCTCGGATTCGCGTGCAGTTGTCTGCGGCGCACAGCCATGCGGACATTGACCGTGCGATAGCGGCGTTTTCCAAGATCGGCGCGCAGCTCGGCGTGCTGACCTGACCTGCTAGCGCGTCAGACGACCGAAGACGATCTCGGTCTCGATGACACCACGGCTGCGCTCGCCAAACCATCCGTAGGCGGTGCCGTGGCCGTGGCCATCCGTCATGAACAGGATCGTTCCCTCGCCCCAACCGCCCTCGCCGCCCTCCGGCCGCGTGTCGTCATCGTGCAGGAGCGAGGTGGCATCGAGAATCCGCAGCGTGTACGCGCCCGGCCATCGTGCAACCGGCTGCGGTGACTCGACCGCGAACCCCACGTGTCCGGTGCTCTTGCTCTTGAAGTTCGGCGGACGCTGCCAGGCAAAGACGTCGCCTGGCCGCACGTCATCGATGTGATCGATCCGCCGCCACCCATTGCGGGCACGCTTCGTCGGCGTACGACGGATGTGCCGATAGAAGTCCCGGGCCACAGGGCGCCCCTTGTCCAGGGCTTTCCGCGCGGCAGGGGCAGCACGCCGCAACATCCACGCGACCATCCCGGAGCAGTCCCACAGATAGACGCCCTCGTCGCGCCGTACGACAGTCCGGTGCTGGTACTTGGTCTCGGTCAAGGAGTCTGTGATGCGCTCGCGCAGTGCCAGAATCTTGGCCGCCGCTTTGGTCGCCGGATCCGCGGCCGGGTCCGTTGCCGGGTCCGTTGCCGAGTCTGCGGCCGGCGACTCGGCCGACTCCTCTGCGAGCGCCTCGGGCGGGCCCGCCTGCGCTGCCCACCCGAAGGCTCCCAGCGCAACAAGCACCGCCATTGGTGCAAAGCCGAACCGCGCAACCCGCGTCAACGATGCGTTCTTCACCACTGGGCCTAGACACGCACGACTGCTCACGATGGTTCCCAGCACGTCCCCACTCGCTTACAGCCGTCCCAGAGCAGACTGCCAAAAATAACCTGGAAAAGCGGCTGCAACATCGCGCTCGTTGGGGGAGACTAAGCCTAGACGAGTCGGAGCCGGCTGCGTCTGCAAATGCCTCCCAGGGTCGCCCTTCCCCTCAACCCGGGTGGCCTTGGAAATTCCCCCCCTGGCGTTTGTGGGTACGTTGGCTCCGACTTCGTCCCTATCTATATCTTCTCGTCGACGAGGACGTACGCCACGGCGATGACAAGGGCGCAGCACACCAGTGCGATCGTTATGGTGACGGGGCTCATGAGCAACATGTGGGACGTCCTTCCGGCAACGATAGTCACGTGTAGGTAGAGCGAAGTTCGTGCCAGTGCGCCTAACCCCGATACTCACAACGAAATCAGGGTCACGGGCAACCGCTTCGTGTTTGCACCGTGGCGCTTTGCCACCGTGTTTGTGGGCGAAATGCCTCGTCCTGAGCGAAGGGACTCTATCGGTAGATCCGCGACGTCCGCTGCAACGCGACCTCGATCTGATGCAACTCAGCCAAGATTGCCGCCAGCCGTAAATTCATCGGCGGCCGCCCTGCGGTTGTCAGATTGCGGCGCTCGAATGCCCAGCCCTCGTTCACCAGCGCCTCACGAATCGCACCCGGGTTACCCCCGCCGTCCATGATCTGGCCGCGCTCTGTCTCACCCAAGGTTTCGACGATGCGCAGCCAATCAACAACGTCCCGCGTCGCGCCCATCAGCATCTGGTCAAACCCGTCGCGGTCGTCGTTGGTGGCCTCGAAATCCCCGTCGATCAACTGACCGATCGTCCGAACCGACGACTCCAAACTGATGCGTAACAATCGCGTGTCGGCGGTAAAGCGACGCATCTGCGGCGTCAGGTGGTCCACCTGCAGCGGCGCTTCATCGCTCGAAGCATCGAGGTATTTTCGGCTCTGAGCACTCGCCTTAGATACGCGCAGCAGACCGAGTCCGGCCAAGCACGCGACTGTGATGAAGAACCACCCCACCGACGAACCAAGGGTAACAGCGGGATTCGAGCGCGTGCAACGAGGTGGCGGCTAGTCGCTGGCACGCAACGGCAGCACGGCACCCGTAGCACGCAGCGTCGCGTGCGCCACGAGGTTCCCGTCCACAACGCCAATTCCCACAATCACCTCAGCGTGGGTTCCTGGCTTAGGCTTCGGCACCGCGTGCACTTGGAACGTACCGAGTTTCTTCGCGCCTTCGACCAGGCTCCCCTTCCCGCGATACAGCGTGAAGCTCACACTCGTCTCCTCCGGCGTTTTCGGCCAGATCGGCAGCGGCTGCCAGCACGGCGCGGCGCAACCAACGGCCAACGTCGGCGCCACGCGGCCACCGGGCAAGGCCGGCCCGACGTTTTGCGTGAGCTTGCCCTTCGCGGCGGCGGGCGTACGTGCCTCGACAGTCAGCAGCGCGGCCCCATCCGTGGGCACCGGATCGATCGGTCGGATGGGGTTGCTCGGTTTTGGCTTGGGCCGGTCCGGATTCTCTAAGTCGTGCGCGACTGGCTTTGTCGCCACGACCGGTTGAGCATCCGTCTCTCCCCCGTGCGGATCGGGCGCCGCGTTGGTACCGGCCGCGGGTGCATCAGCCACCTCGGCGGGTTGGGGTTTGCGTGCGCTCGCAGGCGTGGTGT
>JAESSZ010000270.1 GCA_016763875.1 Nannocystaceae bacterium | reverse complement strand
CCCAACTTGCGTCACCGAAAACCCCTCGGGTATCGATTCCGCGGCGCCTACAATGAGATAGCCTCCCACGCGAGTGCACGAGAGCATGCGCTCTACGACGTTGCGGCGCGTCTTGCCGTCGAAATAGATCATGACGTTCCGGCAGAAGACAACGTCGAACGGGTTCTTGAATGGGTACTTGACGTTCAGCAGGTTGAACTTACGAAACGTGACTTCGTCCCGAACCTTCTGGCTGACCTCGAGCATTTCGCCCGGAAGCTCGCGGAAGTACTTCCGTCGCAGGTGCTCAGGAAGTCGTTCGACGCCCGCCTTTTCGTAGCGCCCCGTGCGAGCGGTCTCGAGGACCGAGGGGCTGATGTCCGTCGCCAATACGCCGGTATCCCAAGTTGCGGCGCCGTGCCCAAGGGTCTCAAGTACCAGCATTGCTAGGGTGTAGGGCTCTTCACCCGTCGAGCTTGCCGCGCACCAGATTCGCAGTGACTGCTTGCCTTCACTACGACGGCGAGCGATCGCCTCCGGTAGTGCAGTCTTGGCGAAGAACTCAAGATGCTCTGGCTCGCGGTGGAAGAACGTGTGGTTGGTTGTCAGACGGTCGACGAACTCAGAGCGGATGCGCCCCGATGTGTCGCTCTTCACGGCCTGAAAGTAGGCAGCGAACGTGGGGTATCCGCCCCGAGACACTATCGGCCCGAGGCGCCCCATGATCAGGGACTGCTTCCCGGCCGCGAGGTCCAAGCCCGACAGCGAGTAGACCAGCTCGCAGGCTTCGCGGAACTCGGCTTCGGTTAGTTCTGGCCCCGAGAGTGGGGATCTTCGGATTGCTGTGGCTTGGCCCATTTGCTTGTTCCCTGTCGTGTCTGTTGTCGGCGTGATTTAGAACTTGCCGAACTCAGAGTCGTCCAGCGGGAGGATGTCGGCCGGCGACTGCGCAGGAGGGCTGTAGGAAGACCCTACGGCCATGGACCCGACCGGCGGCATTGCAGCGTTGGCGGCAGGGCCGCCGACGCCGTGCTGGGCCAGAAACTCTGCGACCGCCTGCAGCAACTCTGGCGGCAGGTCTGCCTGAAGCGCGCTGCCCAGCTCTGGTCCCCGCAGCTTGAAACGCTCCAGCTTCTCGCGGAGTTCGCCTGACTGGCGCGACAACTCTTGCGAGGCGGCCGCTGCCTCCTCGGCCGCTGCCGTGTTGGTCTGCGTGACCGCCTCGACCTGCGACAGCCCGTCGTTGATGTCCTTGATCCCGTTCGCCTGCTCGGTGCTGGCGGCCGCAATCTCTGCGACGAGGTCGGTGATCTTCCCGACGCCATCCACGATCTTGGTGAGTGCACCAGCAGTCTTGTTCGCAATCGAGGTACCCTGACCAACCTTCTGCAACGAGTCTTCGATGAGTTCCGTGGTTTCCTTGGCCGCTTTTGCGGAACGGGCGGCCAGGCTCCGGGCCTCCTCGGCGACAACCGCGAAGCCCTTGCCGTGGACACCAGCGCGTGCCGCTTCCACGGCGGCGTTGAGCGCCAACAGGTTGGTCTGAAACGCGATCTCGTCGATGACCTTGATGATCTTCCGGATACTCTGGCTCGATGCGTCAATCTCGCCCATCGCGGTGACCATCCCGCCCATCATCTTGTCGCCTTCGACCGCGATACTTCTCGCGTCATCCGAGAGCTTGTTGGCGATGCTCGCGTTCTCTGCGTTCTGCTTGGTTTGGTCGGTGATCTGGGTCAACGTGGTGGTGATCTGTCGCAGTGATGCGGCTTGCTGGGTTGCACCGGCCGACAGAGACTGCGCCGTATCAGACACTTGTCGACTGCCTGAGGCGACGTTCTCGGAAACTCTGTTGACCTGGCCCAGAGCTTCATTGAGTGAGTCCAACGTCTTATGGAGGGCGTCTTTGAGGGCGGCGTGATCGCCCTGGTAGTCCGCGGTGACTCGTGCCGTGAGGTCCCCTTCCGCTACCTGCTCCAGCCGTTCGCGAATCTCGTTCATCGGCGCGACAGTCACATCGATGATCTCATTGACCGACTGCATTAGTGGGCGGAAACGCTCGTCGAGACTATCGAGGTCTCCGCGGGTGCTCAATGCGCCGGTCTTGCAGGCCTCAAAGAGCGACTGCACTTCACGACCGTAGGTCGCCTGCGCGGTTGCGTCCGTCCACTCAACCGCCGCGCCGATGCGGTTGCCCGACGCGTCGGTCAGAGCACACGCCGTGATCTCGAACAGCACTCTGCCGAAGGCAATCTCGGCCGTGACCGGGGGTTTTTCCGTGTTCGCAAGGATGCCGCGTTGGTGCGCAGGATGCTTGTGAAACTGGTCGATGTTGGATCCGATGAGTTGATCCACAGAGAATCCAGTGAACTCCTCCCGAAGTTCTGGCTCGTATTGTCGCAGGAGATCGACCGAGGCGCCGTTGGCGTAGAGAATGTTGAGATCATCGTCCACGATCATCAACGCGGCTGAGGTCGAGACGAACATGGCCGACATACGAGCGGCTTCGAGTGCCTTGGCTCGGGCGGTGGTGACGTCGTCCCACTCCAGGCAGTGACCCACAATCTCTCCGTCCTTTTTGACGCAGGTGACCTTGAGCTCGAAAGTCACTTCACCAACGTGGATGTCGGACGTGTGCGGGAAATTCCCCTCGTCCTTGAGAAACCGTCGGGTGCTTAGGGGGTTCTTCTGGAACGACTCAATACACGTTCCCAAGATGACTTCCGGATCGAAACCAGGGAACGCACTCCGCAGGACCTCCGCGTGTTCCGTGAGCAACGCTTGTGTGCTTTCGTTAACGAACGTGACGACAAGGTCGCGGTCGATCATCACCATGGGTGTCGTCGCGCCCTTTGACGCGGCGAGTACGAGCTCCGCGCTATTGTCAGATTGCGCCTCAAGGATGACGACCGTCGCGCCCACGGGCTCATGGTCTGAATCAAGCGTTGGCGTTACTTTGACGTACACTTGGGACGTGCCGCCACCGGATTTCTCCAACTCGACCGTACCTTCGGTGGCGACGCCCTGCTCAAGCGACTCCGTCACCGGGGTCGTTCGTCGCTGTCCCCCGAAGGCGGACCAGGATTTCTTGCCGACTACGGCATCACCTGTGCGGCCGGTAATGTCCGCCGCTGCGTCGTTCCACTTGTCGATCCTTCCTGATGCGTCGACTGTGAACGCGGCTACAGGAAGGCAGGTGAAAGTGAGGTCGTTGTCCTTGGTCTCCATCGTGTTTGCTCCTGGGGCGTGAGCACCCATCATCGTGTTCGCAATCAATGTGTACGCGGCGATCCACGCCTCTCGTACCTGTGCTGTCCATGCTTCGCCAGTGAGTTCGCCGAGCACGGTTGGTCGCGTGCTGTCGACCGCTGTATACTGACCGGGCTTTGCCCGAATACTTCGTCCCTGACGCCGAGAGGTCTCCTAGGCGGCCGATGCGTCGAGGACAGCGCCGATGTCTTCGTCGAAGACCAGGCGGCTGGGATCCAACAATATTCTGACCTCGTCACCGGTCTTCCCGACGCCCTTGATTACGGCTCGCGAGCTGGCTTGGCCGACAGACGGCGGCGGCTCGATCTGGCTGTCGGCAATGTCAACGACCTCAGCAACAGTATCGACGATGAGTCCTACGCTAGCGGAGTCGACGTTCATCACGATGATGCAGGTACGTTGGTCGTACTCGCGTGTCGGCATCGCGAAGCGACATCGGACGTCCATCACGGGTATGACCTTGCCGCGCAAGTTTATGATGCCCTTGATGTACTCAACTACATCCGGGACCGGCGTAATGTCCTGCCATCGAATGATCTCGGTGACGACGCCGATCTCGAGTCCGTAGACTTCGTTGCCGAGGCGGAAGGTAAGGAACTTACCCGCTTGGGTATCCTCGGTCTCTTGTTCCTGAGGGGCGGTGCTGAGCAGGTCTGCGTTGCTGGTCATGGTCGATCCGTTGATGTTGCGGGGGGCTACGGTACTTAGGCGTTTCCACAGATGGAGATCACGACGCGCGCGGTGTCGGTTTCGAACAGCGAAGTCGTACTCGCTTCTGTGGGTTGCCAGTGTTCGTGGCGCTCGAAGGCGGGGACACCCACGGACACAACACCGCTGGTGCCGGCCAGTGCGCTTTGGAGTGTTCCGGCGATCGTGTTGGCGATCTCCATCATCAATGCGGCATTGGGGTCGCTGCCTTCGTCGAACGCGACGACTTCGCACCAGGCAGTTGCGGCTTCCTCTGGTACAGCCAGGGTGATCTGTCCTTCGAGCGGGCTGGTGAGAGGGACATGAACAACGAGTGCGGCGTCGATGCTGGGGTCGACAGCATTCTCGTCGTCTTCTTCGGCGGGAAAAGCCTCGGCGAAAAGCATGGACTCGAAGACGTTTTCCATGGTCTCTTCGAGAACAATCGAGAGTTGTGCGGGAAAGTGGGTCATGCTGAGACTCCCGTGGCGACGCGGAGGATCTCCATAGCCTTGGGGCCGGAGACGGGTTTGGAGATGACGGCGTTGGCTCCCGATCTGAGGAGCCTTCCTTAGTTTCGGCCTCCGCGATGCTGGAAACGACGACCAACGGGGTGTGCATGTGTCTGCCCTTCTCTCTCACCCTCAGGACGAACTCCGCACCATCCATTACGGGCATTACCAGGTCGGTCACGATGAGCTGGACTTCGTGTTCCTCCAGGACCTCAAGCGCGTGCTGG
>JAESSZ010000021.1 GCA_016763875.1 Nannocystaceae bacterium | reverse complement strand
GACGACGGCAAGGCCAATGCTCTGTCATCGGCCTTGCTGAACGAGCTCGACCAAGCCCTGACCCGCGCGCAAGAGGAAGCGAAGGCCGTGGTCTTGCTGGGTCGACCGGGCCGATTCTCGGGTGGTTTCGACCTCAAGGTCATGAAGTCCGGACCGGCGGCCGCCCAGGCACTCGTCTCGCAGGGCGCCGAGTTGCTGATGCGTATCTACGAGTTCCCGCTCCCGTTCGTGGCCGCATGCTCGGGTCATGCGGTGGCCGCGGGCGCCCTGATGCTCTTGGCCAGCGACACTCGGATCGGCATCGAGGGCGACTTCAAGATCGGACTCAACGAAGTCGCGATCGGCATGACGGTGCCGATCCTCGCCCAGGAGCTGGCACGCGATCGACTTGCGCCCACGCATCTGACCCCGGCCATCATCCAAGGCACGCTGTATGGACCGAGTGACGCGGTTAAGGTCGGCTACCTCGACCAGGTCGTGGCGCCCGACGCTCTGGTCGCCACCGCTATCACCACCGCGGCTGCACTCGGCAAGTTGTCCAACGCGTACGGCGCGACCAAAGCACGGCTGCGCAAGACGACGATCGCCCATGTGCGCGCGACGCTTGCTGCGGACCTCGCCGAGATAACCGGACCCGCGTAGGCGCTGGCGTCACGTTGCGGCCCTCCCCCGCTCCCAAGCACAAGGTCGAGCCCCGCGGTAACTGGCCCAAGACCTCGCGCAAGAAGTCGTTCGGGTCGTCACCGTACGCCAGCGCCTCCTGGCCGCAATGCAGAGCCTCGCTTCGTCCGGGTCGTAGTCACAAACTGTCGCGGCGGTCCAGCGCCCGCCATCGGTCTTCGATGTCGTTGTAGATCGACGGTCACTCCATCGACGCAGCACACGCCATACATGCCTCGCTCGCCTCGCTCGCCGCCGCGGCCTGCAAGCACTCGCCCAACGCCAAGGCGCTGCCCAACGCGGGACTGGTGACTCCACCGGCTGCGTCGACCTCGGCCATGCACGTGTCGGGCTGGTAACACGCCATGTGGACGCAACCGGTCTCCACCGCGCATTCGAACAGCGGGAAACACCCGGCGGCTTCGGCTGCTGCGAAGTCTGTGCCGTCGCAGCACGCGGTCGCCAACTCCGCGCACGCCTCCAACGCACAGGCCGTGCACGGGACCTGCGCCTCGGGCAAGCCCTCGCAGCCTGGCACACCGCCACCAGACTCGGACGTACCATCCGCCGTTGGGCCTCCGGTGGAGCCGACACCGCTGTCGGTTGGGTCAACGCCTCCCTCCGATGTGGACGCGGCAGAAGTGGTCCTGGTCCCGCCATCGTCCGTACCGGCTGGAGGTGTCGAGCCGCTACTGGAATGGAAGTCGGAGTCCGAGCCGCACCCCGGAGCACACAAGCACAGGACGACGGCGACGCGGAGTGTTCGTATACAGTTCACGGGCGTGGTTTGACCCCGAACGCCTCGCTCAGCAATCGACAGTCGGCCGCACAATCGCTCTGTTCCGAACAGTTGCGGCCAATCTGTTCGATTGTTTTCAGCCCGACGGCTCGAGCACAAAGCCCGCTCGCCCGAGAACGGGACCGCCGAGTTCTTGGAACCTTGCATCGAGATCCAGTGCATCGCACCGGTCGGGATCCGCGACCCATGCATCGAGCGTGCCCTGGAATGCACCCACCAAGAAGTGACTCAGAAACGGTACATCTTCCCCATTGCCGGACGTGCTCGCTTCGAGCTGTTCGACCACCAAGGCCCGGTAGCACCGATGCATGTGCCCGCGAACACTCCCCTCTGCCTTGTGCCCGGCCAGGCCCTGCGCGAGATGCAAGTGCTCGCCAACATGCAAGAACATGGGGAGTGCGAACGCCAACGCAGCGTGGGCACATGGTGCGGCCTCGGATGGGCGCACGAACGTCCGGAGCATCTGCCGCAGTTGCTCGATACCGTGAAGCAGTAGATCTTCTTTGTCGATGAAGTGGGCGTAGAACGTAGACCGTCCAACGTTAGCCCGTGCGGCAATCCCTGCCACGCTCGCGCGCTCGTACCCCACCTCGCTCATCATCCCGAGCAGCGCGTCCCGCAGTGCCTGCTTCGTACGTTCGACTTGGCGATCGGCAGCCGGGTCCTGCCGTGATCCACGTGGAATGCTCACGGTATGACCAGAATACACACCGATGCGCCTGATCAGGGAGATGTCGGTACCCCAGGAGGGAACGTGCCGGAGACAACCAGCCCGTGTCCGAACAGGGCGTCGAGCCGGGCGCAGCGGACCGGTTCCGCCGAGGCATCACAACTCTCGCTTTCCGCTCGCAGATCAGCGACCGACACACGATCTATGCCCGACGGCTGAAGAGCCCCCGAAGCAAACGCATATCCGTTGTAGGGGTCGTCGATCTTTGTCTCGTCAGCGTGGCAGAATCGACACGCCGTCCCCTGCTCGTCACCAACCCGTGTGAAGGGAGCGGTGGCCGCGAGCGGCTCCTCCACGGGGAAGTGAATCTCCGCTTTCACCGAGTGCGTTGGCTCGACGAACTCGCCAAACTCAAGGAGCTCGATGCCATTGCCCGCGGTCGCGACCGACATCACAAGATCGCCCGACAGGATGAAGACGCGAGGGCTCCGCGCCCCAACCGCGGGTTGCACACTGCGTGCGCTCGCGGTCGCAGCCATGGACAGCGGCCGCTGCAGACTCTCCAAGAAGCAGTCTAGGGTGACCGGCTGAGACATCGCGTTGATCGCCTCGACCGCTTCGCCCACGCTTCGCGGCTGAGCGACCTCGGCACCCGGCGCGGCGCAGGCAGTGGGCGGATCACGGCGCTGCTCAACCGTGGTCGTCGCGTCACAGCCGACACAACACACGGCCACGAGCCACAACACGGCAGGGGTCAACAGGGTATTTGCGCGCATCGACTTACCCCCGTGGAAGGTGAACTCGAACCAGGTCAAAGGCATCGTCGGGCTTGGTCGCACCGTGAATCACGTCGTCGAGGCGCGCATTGACGACCCACACGTCATCGCCAAGCACGGCGGCGGTCGTGGGAAAAGCGAACGCCGCCGAAGTCCCGACACCGACGACGTCGGCGCTGGTCATGCTCTCGTCCAACCGCAGCCGAACGACCTCGTCAACCCCTCCCCGAGTGGCACCATTGCGAACGACGAGCAAGTCATCACCAACGTACGAGAGCCCGTCACCGTGGTCGATGACGCCTCCCGAGACCTCGACGCGTGCCGCTTCCCCGGTGCTGCTGTCGATGCGGTACAGAGTACCGTTGGCGGAGTTGAGCAAGAACACCATCGTTCCACCCGCCGCGACGATCCCGTTCCCATTGTTGCCGACTTCCACGAAGTCGAAGTCTCCAGTGAGCACCACGTCTTGAATCTCGCCTGCGGGAAGACCGTCGCTGTCCAGCGCCACCCGATAGATTGCGGCGCGAAGTGAGTCGGAGAAGAACGCCCAATCGGCAGTGACGGCCACCCCGTTTACGACCCCCGCGTTCCCCGGAAACTGCAACTTCGCAAGCTGCGCTCCGCTGCTGGCGTCGTACACAAACCCGTTCTGGAACCAGGCACCACACGCGAAGATGTGATCGTGTTTCGCGTCGTAAGCTAGTCCGGCGAATGCACGAACGCCGATCTCTGGCTCGACCAAAAACCGGCGCGCACCAGTGGCAAGGTCGACCTCGATGATCCCACCACCCGTCATGGTGCCGACGTAGGCGAGCGAACCAGGGCCAGCGGCGATGCCCTCGGGTTGGAACCCGTCGATCAGCACGATCCTTTCGCCGTCGAACTCGACTTCCGATTCGGAACTCGCGCCCGCACCGACATCGGATCCCCCTTCGGCTGCGGCACCATCGGCATCCGCGGAGGAGTCGGTCGTCGCAGTACAACCGCTCATCGCGGCCATGCACAACATCAGGAGGAGGGGTCGCGGTCTCGGACTCACGGATGCCAGTCTGGCGGTGCTGCGGTTCCTAGCAATCGACAGGCCGCGGCCGCGAGAGCCGTTCGAGACAGATCCCCCCGAACTGTCCCGTCGGGCAAGCGCATCGCCCGAGACTCCCCAGCGAGCCACGCTGAGGCCGCGCCATCGCTGAACACGGGACGGCATGTGGGCGCGCTGCTAGGACATCCACCCTCGGCCGCGTCGCAGATCCTTGCAAAGCAACTCTCGGCAGGGGTAGTCAGCCACGTCGCTCGAGTGCGCTGGTTGCCGCCACGACCACCGCCGCCAGCGCACCGAACCCGAGCAGAAGTTGCCCGACAGACAACGACGCTTCGAACAACAGCAACGTGGTCGCCGCGGTGACCGCAACGCCCAAGCCCGCCAGTGCTCGCAGCTGGATCTTGGCGCTGACCGAGGGTCGGTACCTTGCGGGCCGACGGCCGCCGACCGACGCCGCGACGCCGACGGGTCGCCATGAAGGATGCGCAACCAAAACCCGCAGCGCGTCCCATCGACTACGGGCCGTCGCGGCGAGTTTCAGCATGTAATACCAATGCGCTGCGTTACCCCACAGCGGGTTGAGGCTTCGCAGCGGATCCGTCGTCCCGTAAGTCGGCGGTCGTCGCTCGGGCTCGAACGTACCGAACAGTCGGTCCCACAGGATCAATACACCGCCGTAGTTCTTGTCGAGGTACTCCGGCTCGATGCCATGGTGCGCGCGGTGGTGCGAGGGCGTGTTGAGTACCCACTCCAACGGTCGAGGCAAGCGCCCAACCAACTCGGTGTGTAGCCAGAACTGGTAGAACATGTTCGCGGCGAAGCTGGCCAGAGCGACCTCGACCGGGATGCCGAGCACCGCGAAGATGCACAAGAACGGCATCCAGGTGAGCGGCTCGGCCAAGGGCTGCCGCAGCGCGACCGCGAAATTGTAGTCCTCGCTTTGGTGGTGCACCGCGTGCACGGCCCACAACGCGTTGACGACGTGGCTCACGCGATGCCATGCGTAGTAGGCAAGGTCCACGCCCAGCAGTCCGATGACCCAGGGCCACCCACTCGCCGAGTCCCAATCCACCAGCCGCGCGTGTTCGTAACAGAGACCGTAGACGCCGAGCACCGCGATGCGTAGGACGAGCTCCAGTGCCTGGTACAATGCGCCGCAGCCGATGTCGGCGGCCGCGACCCCAGGATGATAGCTCGCCTCGCGCCCGCGTCGCCGGGCAAGCCACCATTCGCCCGCGATCGCCAAACCAAACACTGGCACCGCCAGCGCGATGGGATTGAGCCCCGTCACCGCGTGTTATTGTACCTTATCCGGACGCTGCTCGGCGTTGCGCCCGCTCGATGAGGGGATCCGCCGGGACCGCCAGGGGAATCCCCCCTCTGTAAGCCTATCGGGGAGCCCGCGTTGGCTCAATGTGAACGCGGCACGGTTGATGATGCTGGGTCTCGCGGTGACGGGGTGCGGACGAACGTCGCCGTTCCTCGACTACGACGAGTTCGATATCTTTCCGGCGATCGAGGACCCGATCACCGAAGGCTGCGGCAAAGTCGACTACCTCTTCGTTATCGACAACTCCGCGAGCATGGCCGACTACCAACGTCGGTTGGTTCAGAACTTCTCGACGTTTATCGAGGGTGTACAGCGCTCCCAAG
>JAESSZ010000269.1 GCA_016763875.1 Nannocystaceae bacterium | reverse complement strand
TTCGACCTCTTTCGAGATTTGGGGGCGATCCCACAAGGGTTCACGCGACGTGACCAGCGGGATCGAGCGAGTGGAGTACAACCCGGTGGGAAGCCATTCGAGGGTGCCGCCGCCGTAGATATTGCCTGCGTCATCATGAACCGTGAAACGAAAGCGGCGAGCGAGATCCGGACGACGGCACCACCGACGGTAGCGACGACGGAACCTCGGGCGGTAATTGCCCGTCCACACACGCCAAGATCGGGCAGACCGCGGAACTCGTCGAGGCATTTCATGACGTCGGCGGTACGGCCGAGATCATCGATGACTGACGATCCGCATCACGAACTTCACCTACGACGCGACCGGGATCGACGTGCGGCTCTACGGTGGGCTCGGCGGCGACTACGACAACGGCTTTGGCATGGGGGACGACCTGGTCCAGGCGTCCGCCTTCGAGGGGGAGACGCTGGACTTTCAGCTGCCCGACGGCATGACCATGGACGATCTGGACGGCGTGTCGGTCTGGTGTGTCGACGTTGGCATCGACTTCGGGTCTGGATCTTTCCAGTAGGCCTGTTAGCAGGTGCCGCAGCCGAGCTCGGTCATGATGCTGACGCACGTCGGGTCCCACGACAGTGCGCAGCAGAAGATGTCTTCGATGCACACGCATGCTTCAACCACCGGGTCGCTGCAGCCCGGTGTGTTCTGCGGCGCGCAGCAGACACCAGCGGGTGGACCGCCATCGTCGGCCCCGCCCGGGGCCCCACCACACTGCCCGCAGTTCTCGGCGTCGACGGCCGCGACGCACATCTCGTCCCACTCACTGTCGCAGCAGAAGCTGTCGGCCGCGCAGACGCAGTTCTGCACGGCAGCATCGTTGCAGCCGGGTTGTGGGCTGACGTCGCAGCACGCGTTGGTTGCCGCGCCGCCGGTGTCGACATCGGTCCCGTCCTCGCCCGTGTCCATCGGTGAATCCATGGCGCCGTCGCTTCCGGTGTTGGCCCCACCGGAGTCATCATCGGGGGCGGCGCACGCCATGCACCCGCGGGCGACCCCGTCCTCGACACAGGCCTGCGTCCACCCGTCGCTGCAACAGCTAGCGTCTGCCGCACACACGCACTCGGCGACCTCGGGGTCCTGACATCCGGGGGCTTCGTGTCGCTGGCAGCAGCCGTCGAATGTGACCGGCCCGTCGTCGGGACCGTTGTCGGCACTGTTGTCGGCACCGTCGTCGGCCCATCCGGTCGCCGCTGGGCCGTCGTCGTCGGGTCCGCTGTCCGCCTCGCCTGGGTCGTCGGCGCTTGGAAGTTGTGGACCGAAGCCCGTCGTGATGCTGGGTTCGGTTCCGCTCGCGCAGCCCGCGAGCCCTTGGCACAGCGTTGCTATCCACAAGGCGGACGCGCCTCTCCCCAATCTGCGATTCCCCAGCCCCACGCCACGAAAGTGGCACGCGGCGGGGATAGGTTCCGCGGGACGACGGGAAATCGAGCTACGGGGCGCTTCGCCGCTTTGTGTGGTAAGCGCATGTTGCGCCTATGTCTCGCCCGGCCATCGCCGACTCGATTCTCGAGTTCATCGGCTCGACCCCGCTGGTCCGGCTTAGGCGACTGCCGTCCGAGGGTGACGCCGAGATCGTCGTCAAGCTCGAGTCGTTCAATCCAGCTGGGAGCGTGAAGGACCGAGTCAGTCTCGCGATGATCGAGGCCGCGGAGCGGGACGGCCGCCTGCGGGAGGGCGACACGATTGTCGAGCCCACCAGCGGGAACACGGGGATCGGCTTGGCACTCGCCGCGGCGGTCAAAGGCTATCGGTTGATCCTGACGATGCCGGACAACGCATCCGGGGAGCGTCGACGGTTGCTCGAACACTATGGCGCGCAAGTCGTGCTCACGCCCGCGCGCAAGCTCATGAAAGGGGCCATCGACCGGGCGAAAGAAATCGTGGCGAGCAGCCCTCGCTGTTTTATGCCGCAGCAGTTCGACAACCCCGCCAACCCACAGGCGCATCGGGACACGACCGCCAAGGAGATCCTCGCGGCGACCGACGGTGTGATCGATGCACTGTGCGTCGGCGTGGGCACGGGCGGTACGATCACCGGGGTCGGTCAGGCCTTGCGGCAGGCCTTGGACCAAGTTCTCATTGTCGCAGTTGAGCCTTCGCAGTCGCGCGCGCTGTCAGGCGGCCCCATCAAGACACACGCGATCGAAGGCATCGGGGCGGGCTTTGTGCCCGGCGTGCTCGACCGCGATGTGATCGACGAAGTCATCACCTGCGACGACGCCGCGGCCTACGCGACGGCCGTGCGGCTGGCCCGGGAAGAGGGCATCTCCGCTGGTATGTCCGGCGGCGCTGCGGTGTGGGCCGCTTTGAAGATCGCCGCACGCCTCGGGGCGGGCAAGCG
The DNA here is from genome assembly GCA_016763875.1 of Nannocystaceae bacterium. Taxonomy (GTDB): domain Bacteria; phylum Myxococcota_A; class Polyangia; order Nannocystales; family Nannocystaceae; genus JAESSZ01. The sequence continues at coordinate 1,328 of JAESSZ010000269.1, read as the reverse complement.
CGTCGTATCGTTGATCCCCGACGCCTGGGACCGTTACGCCACGGTTCAGCGCCCGCACGACATCAACGGCGTTGACTTCATCATCTGAGGGGCCGTGGCGACCGACTCCGCGCCACCCCTCGCTGGGCTCCTCCTTGCGGCAACGATCGCGGCGCTGGCCACGTTCGTCCATACGCTCCCTTTTCCTCCGTTCACGATGGGGAGTCGTCATCCGGTCGACGCGATCTTGATAGCGATCTCCATCGGGATCGTCGTCCGCAACTTGGTCCCGCTCCCTGGACTGCTGCGGCCGGGCATCAAGTACGCCGTCAAGTCGGTGCTGCCGTTCGCGATCGTCTTGATGGGCGCCAAGCTCGACTTCTTCGACGTCTTGCGCGTTTCGGGGCAGGCGCTGGCAACCAACCTCATCTGCGTCACGGTCGCGCTGGGGTTCACGTTGTGGGCCTGCCAAAAGGCCAAGGTCTCGCGACGTCTCGGGCTGCTGATCGGGGTCGGGACGGCGATCTGCGGCGGCACGGCTATTGCGGTGACGGCTCCCATCGTCGAGGCCGAGGACAACGAGACCGCGTTCGCGATCACGACCATCACGTTGTTTGGTTTGATCTCGATCCCCGTGTTCCCTCTCATCGGGACTGCGATAGGTCTGGACCAGACCGAGTTCGGGGTTTGGGCGGGTACGGCTATTCACGCCACGCCCCAGGTGATGGCCGCCGCGTTTTCTTATGGTGCCGAGGCCGGGGAGACCGCGGTCATCGTCAAGCTTGTCCGCGTTTTGCTGCTGGCGCCCGTCGTCGTCGTGATCGGAGCCATCTACGCCCGCGACAAACGGCGTCACCAGCAGGCCCATGTGCCCGCGCGCACTCGCTTCACCACGTTGTTCCCACCATTCATCCTCGGCTTCGTCGCCTTGGCGCTCGCCAAGACCCTGAACCTACTGCCTGACTTCACGTTGCACCTCGCCCACAGTTTTCTGTGGGAGGCAGGGTCACTCGACGTGTCGATGAGCGACATGGTGACCACCGCGTCCTCGTGGCTGGTCACGGTCGCGATGGCGGGCGTTGGCCTCGGCGTTCATCTGCGCGGACTCGCCAAGGTCGGCCTCAGCGCCCTGTATGTGGGCCTGGGCGCCGCGGTTGTGTTGGCGGCGTTCAGCCTCGGTATGCTCAAGCTGTTGCTGTAGGCGAGGACGCTATCGTTCCCATCGACGCAGGGCGCGGCGGAACGAACCCATGTCGGTGTAGCCCAGTCGGTACGCGATGTCCTCGACGGGCACATCTTGCTCGCGCAGGCCTTGCAGCATCTCCTGGCGGACGTCGTCGAGAAGGGCG
>JAESSZ010000268.1 GCA_016763875.1 Nannocystaceae bacterium | reverse complement strand
CGAACGGGCTGAAGCCGCCATGACATTGCACTTCGCCAAGCGAGACGGGGGTGATTGGCAGGTCATCCCGCTCGCCGACGCGCCAAGCCAGTCCGTCTGCGACTGATCTGGGCGAAAAATCGCCATCAAGCAGATCCCTTCGTTCCCCGCGATCGAGAGGTCCTGCGCGCGGCAGGCCGCCCTACGGCGCTACTCCTTCAACGGCTCGCGCGCGCGGCCCTTCGGCCGCTTCGGCTTGGCGGGCGCCTTGGGCCCTTTCTTAGCGTCCTTGCTCTTGCTCGGAGCTTTCCGCGCAGGATCATCCGCGTCCTTGTCCGAGCCCTTGTCCACGTCTTTCCCCGAGCCCTTGTCCGCGGGCTTCTTCGGTTTCGTGGTCCCCTTGGCTGCGGCCTTGCCTGCCGCGACGTCGACGTCGTCCTCGTCGTCTTCGTCGTCCTCATCCGCGTCCTTGTTCGGATCGTGGATCGCGTCCTTGTCCGCTTTGCTCTTCCGCTTGCCCTTCTTCTTTTTCTTCTTCTTGCCCTTGGCGCGCGGCGGAAGATCGCGGGCGGCCTCGCGGGCGGCATCGCGTTCGTCTTTGGGCACCAGCTCGAACAGCTCCACGCCCATGCCGCCATCGAGCAGTCGGTACTCGCCACGCTTGAGCAAGCGGTCGAGGCGACGGTTGTCCTTCTTCTTGAACCCCTTGGTATACAGCAGCAAGAAGTCGATATCGCGATACGACGGCCACTTCTTGACGTCCATGCGGTTGGACACCTGAGGGCCAAGACCGCTGGTGGACGACACCGAGGCCTCGCGAGGGATCATCGCGACGAGCTCCCGAGTCTTTTCGTAGCGCTCGATCTTTTCGGCGCCTGGGTTGCGGGCGAGACGGTTCCAACCCGCCTTGAACGCGTCGTTGGAGATCCAAGCGCCGAATTTCCACGACACCAGAAACGTCGACAACAGGGCGGTGATCATCAACGTCCACTGCAGTCGTCGCGCCGTGAGCCCCAGGCCGCGGGCGAGACGGCCGGACCCCGCGCGTGCCACCGCATCGGGCATCGAGGCCAACAACACGGGGAACAGCACCGAGGAATACTGGAAGTGCAGGCTGTACATGTGCCGCCGCGTGGCCAAGCCGATGAACACAAGCCCGTAGGCCATGATGATCGTTTTCTTGCCCGACAGAACGGGCAGAAACAGCAGAGGCAGGCCCAGCGCGAGGAAGAAGAATGCCTTGGACTCGATGAGCAACATCTTCACCACGAACACCGGGTTGGTGAAGAACGAGATGATGAGGCCCTTCATCCCCTCGTCGTGGTGCGGGATCATGTCCTCATAGAAATAGATGTAGGACATCGTCTCTTTGCCGCCCTGCATGAGCAGCCCGGAGTCCGGCATCATTTCCGTCTTGACGTAGTACAGGTACCCCAGCGACAGCAGGATCGTCATGATCCCAGTGAGCGGTCGTCGTGTGATGATCCCGTACAGGCCCACGAAACACGCCAACAGCGACATGTCTTCGCGGGTCAGCAGCATCAGCAGCAGCACCAACCAGTACGCGAACTTCGAGCCCGAGTCCGACAAGTAGATAAGCCAGATCAGCGACGGGATCACCAGCGTCAGCGAGTGAAAGTCGAACATGTTGGCGCCGTGCAGCGCCGGGTACAGCGTGTAGATCCCGGCCAGCAGGACGCCAAACCACGCGTTGCCCAACCGCCGCCGTGCCAGCAAATACAGCGGCACCACCCCGGTCGCCAGCCACGTCGACTGCAGCACCAAAATGGTCTCGGCCCGAGGGTTGAGTTTGTAGATCGGCGAGAAGACCCAGATGATCGGGTCGAAGTGCGCCGCGACGTGGGTGCCGCCCTTGCAGTACCCACAGCCGAGAAAGTCGCCGTGCGTGGTGCGGTAAAACAGGTTGTCGTAGATACCGAGATCGTAGATGTGCGTGCCGAGGTTGCGATGGTCCAGCAGCGCCAGGCTGGACATGTACCAGGCGTAAAAACAGCCGATCGCAATGAGCGCGAGCGCGGGCGCCAACTCCGAGAACCGACGGCGCTTGGCGGCCAAACTCGCCGGTCGCTCCACCAGCGCGGCGACGCGGTAGATGAGCACGCCCATGCCCACGGTGATGCCCGCGCACAGCAGCAGGGTGATGAACTTGTGTTTTGCTTCTAGACCCCGGTACGCCAGTCCCCCGAACAGAGGGGAGAGCGCCAGGACAAACGCGTAGCGGTTGAGCGACTGTGCGATCTCACCGAAGTGTTCGCCACTGCCTTTGAAGCGACGCCACGCCCACACGGCGCCGTACACCGTGAAGACCACGACCGTCGCGATCCCCATCCATTCCAGAGCTTCGAAACGCTGCGGCACCCGCAAGTCGTTCTCGATCACGAAGACGCGGTCGTCGGCCGCGAGCGTCCAGGCCGTGAGGCCCGTGCCCAGGCCAATGACAACGGTCAGCCATCCCCACGACAGCGACGCCGCGACGACCCTCTCTACCCACCGATGAAAACCCGTCGTCCTCTGCGGTGGCCCAGCGGGCGGGGGGCTCTCGGGATCCCCCGCCTCCGGCCGCAGCGGCGTATGTGAAACCATGCAGGCTAGTTACCGCGGTTGAGCGCGACAGGAAAGCGGCGTCGGCGTGTTTTGCGCGCAGTCTCCCCGGGCCTTCACCGCTAGGGGCCTGCGCCCTGTGGCAGCGCTGCTACCCTCTGGCGCTCGACGCCTCGGCGTTTCTACCCGCGACCGGTTCCTACGATGGCCGACGACTACGGCAACAAGCAAAAGCACGAGTCCAGCAATCCGATCCAGCAGGCCCTGTTGGACCGTTTCAAGCGCGAGGCCGTGCGTCTGTCCCGACGCGTTGCGCCGGCAACGGTGCTCGAAGTGGGATGCGGCGAGGGCTACATGCTGGAGGTTCTTCACGACGCGGACCTAGGCGCGGCGCTGACCGGGGTGGACTTCTCCAAGCCGGCGATAGCGGACGCCCGCAAGCGACTTGGCGACAAAGCAAAACTCGAGCCGCGAGACGCACGAGAGTTGGCTGATGACGGTCGGACTTTCGACATGGTCATGATGCTGGAGGTGCTCGAGCACATCCCCGATCCCGCGCAGATGCTGCCGATCTTGGAACAGCTAACCTCCCGATACCTGCTGCTGTCTGTCCCCTGGGAGCCTTTCTTCCGTGGACTCAACCTGGTGCGCGGCAAACATGTCTCGGCTTGGGGCAACGATCCGGAGCACGTCAATCACTGGGGACGGCGAAGCTTCCTCGCGTTTGTCCAGCGCCGTTTCACGATCCTGGAAACGCCGATCGTGTTCCCGTGGACCATGGTGCTCGCCGAGAAACGCACGGACACGGCAGGCGGGTAGCGCGATGCGGCTCGCCCTGGATGTCGCCAGCGCGCTGGTCATCGCTGCGGTCGCCGTGCTCGCCGCGATGACGTTCCGCGACTATGGCATCACGTGGGACGAGACCTGGCATCTGGTCTACGGGGACTACATCCTGGACTGGTTCGCCAGCGCCGGACGCGACCGCTCGGCCCTGAGCTACCGCGCCGACTACCTGTACGGGGGCGGTTTCGATTTGCTAGGCGCGCTCGTTCGTCGGGTCAAACCGCCCACGATGAACGACTGGGAGGCGATCCACCTGTTGGGCGCGATGGTCGGCGTGCTTGGCCTCGTCGGCACCTGGAGACTCGCGCGGCAACTAGGCGGACCTGCCGCGGGGCTGGCTGCCACCGTCATGCTGGCCACCACCCCCGTGTACTACGGCCACATTTTCAACAACCCCAAGGACGTGCCGTTCGCGGTCGGGTACGTGTGGGCTATCCACGCGCTGTGCATCGTGGCGGCGAAGGTGCCCCGCGTACCGCGGCGCGACTGGGTCGTGTTCTCGGTCGCGGCCGGGCTGGCGATGAGCGTGCGGATCGGCGGTCTGCTCGTGCTTTGTTACCTCGTGGCACTGATCGCGGGGTTCAGCCTCGCGCGCATTCGACTGACGGGCCGCATCAAGCCCGGCGTCGCGCTCTTTTTGGGGTTGGGCCGCCCGACCCTGCTGGTCATCGCTGGGGCGTGGGTGGTGATGCTCGCGTCTTGGCCGTGGGCGCTGCTCGATCCCTTGCGACGACCGCTGATGGCTCTGGGCCGGATGACGCGGTTCACGATCCATGAACGCAAGATGCCGTTTGCGGGACAGGAGATCATGACCACCGATCCTCGCTGGGACTACCTGCTGCACTACTTTGGGCTAAAAACGCCCGTGCTGGTGCTCGTGCTCGTGGCTATTGGCGTGGTGCTTGCCGGGTTGTTTCTGCGCAAGCACGGGGTCTGGGAGGTGCTGCTGCGCGGCCGCTGCCGCCCACTGGCGATCCTCGCACTGGCGATCGTGATGCCCCCGCTGTACGCGATCGTCGGGCGTTCGATCCTTTACGACGGGCTGCGTCACTTTCTGTTTCTCGTGCCGCTGTTGTGTGTGGTGGCGGGCGTCGCCGCGGTTGCACTGCCCGCCGCGATTGGCGGACGGCGTGCAGTGAGCACGGCGATTGTCGCCTTGGGCATCGCCGGTCTCTCGGCACAGACCGCCCTCACGATGCGGCAGCTTCATCCACACCAGTACGTGTTCTTCAATCGCCTTGCGGGCGGCCTCCCTGGCGCGTTCCTCAACTACGACACCGACTACTACGGCAACTCCTACAAAGAGGGTTTCGCACTCTTGGACGAGCATCTGTGGCGAACGGAACCCGAGGTGTATCTCAACAAGACGTACACGCTGTCGGGGTGCATCCCGGACTTCATCGCGCACGAGTACATGACCGCGGGTTTCCGTTGGAAAGACCGGGAAAAGTGGCGCCGGGAGCGATGGATGAAGAAGGCGCGGCCGGACTTCTACCTCGGTTACACGCGCGCCAACTGCCACAACCGTTTCAAGAACGACCCGGTGCTGCTGCAAGTCGAGCGACAAGACACCCTACTCAACGTCGTGCGTGACCGACGGCTCGTTGATACGAAACACAAGATCGACGCAGGCATCACTCCGGTCGGACTGGGCGAGAAAAAAGACCGCGGCCCGCGCCCGCTGCGGGGCAAACATCGCAGTCGCCGTCGTGGCGCAACGTGGGACAAGCCCGATGACCGACCCGATGACCGACCCGATGACCAGCCCGATGAGCAAAAGGGGGGGACTCAATGACCAGTGAAGCATCGGCTGCGGATTCGGATCCACAACACCATGACCGCCAAGTCCGGATGCGCCGAGTTGCCTATCAACGGGCAGATGCCGAGGCGCGCGCGGCACTCGCCATTGTTGGCGATCCTTCGACCGATGCCGCAACGGCTCGCGTGCACATCGTGCGCGGGTTGCAGGCCCTCGCACGCGTGGCCGCGCCCGACCTGGACGACGCCACCGAGGCGCTGACGCAAGCGCCTTCGTCATGGGACGTCGACGGTGAGGCACTCGCCCGGGGTCTGCTCGACCTTGAGGCAGCAGATGCCGCAGCAGATGCCGCAGCAGATGCCGCGGACAGCGACTCCCAAACCGAGCCGGAGGCTGACGCCCCCATCGAAGTCCGGCGGGAACTCCTGAGGCATGCACGCGCCCTGGTGGCCGGGACTCGGGCGGCCGAGCGCATGCTCTACGGCGACACGCTGCAACAGGCCGAGCGACAACGACTGCGGCGTGGCATCGGGTTGACCGCCGCTGTCGCGATCCCGACGATCATCGGACTCGTGCTGACCGTGCCCAGCTACCGCGAAGGTCCGTGGCGCGGTGCGTACTACGAAACCAAAGACTTCAGCGGAGAGCCCGAGCTGCGTCGAAACAGCGACATCCGGTACGACTGGAACAAGTCCGGGCCGCTTCGCGACTTCCCCGACGACGCGTTCTCGGTGCGCTGGGACACCTGCATGCTGCTGGACGCGCCAACGGAGGTGGCCTTTAGGGTCACCTCCAACGACGGGGCGCGTTTGTTTGTCGACGGCAAACTCATCGTCAACAACTGGGGCGTGCATGGCACGCGCACGCGGGGTAAACGAGCGTCGCTCGACGAAGGGCTTCATCACGTGCGCGTCGCGTACTTCGACGAGAAGGGCGAGGCGGCGATCACGGTCGTAGCCTCGCTGCACGGCGAGCGCCCCGAACAGATCCCCACGCGGATCCTTCACTACCCGGGGGAGACCATGGACGACGAGGACCCGTGCGCCGCCGTACGCGAGGCGCTGGGCCAGTGACCCCCACCCTGCTAGGCTCCCGGGCTGTGGTGGACTTAGCACCGGCTATCACCGATCCCGAGCTCACGGCCGTCATTCCGGTCTACAACGAGGTCGATTCGCTGGGCCAGCTGTACAGCGAGCTCGTCGCGGGCCTGAGCGCGACCGGCAAGGCCTAGGAGATCCTGTTCGTCAACGACGGGTGCACCGACGGCAGCGCCGAGAAGCTCGACGCATTGGCCGCAGAAGACCCCGAGCATGTTCGGGTGATCCACTTCCGAAAGAACTTCGGCAAGTCGCCAGCGTTGGCCGCCGCCTTCGAGCGGGTCCGTGGTCAGATTGTCTTGACCCTCGACGCCGACCTCCAAGACGACCCGGCGATGATCCCGAAGTTCGTGGCTCGCATCGAAGCAGGGGCCGACCTGGTATCCGGCTGGAAACAGAAACGCCACGACCCGTTCGGCAAGACCTTCCCGTCGAAGTTCTTCAACTGGATGACGCGCCGGATCAGCGGGGTCGAACTGCGCGACTTCAACTGCGGCTACAAGGCCTACCGGATCGAGTGCATCCGCGAGCTGAACGTGTACGGCGGCTTCCACCGGTTTTTGCCCGTGCTTGCGGGCGAGCGCGGGTTCAGCATCGAAGAGTTGGTCGTTCAGCATCGTGCGCGTGAGCACGGCGTGTCGAAGTTCGGCGTCTCTCGCATCTTCCACGGGTTCGTCGACATGCTGACGATCCTCATGCTGACCCGCTTCCGGACCAAACCCGCGCACCTGTTTGGCTTCCTGGCCACCGTGGCGGGGAGCGTTGGCGGGGCAATGTTGGTGTACCTGTCCGTGCTACGGATGATGGGGGAAGCGATCGGAACCCGACCGCTGCTGACGTTGGGCGTGTTGCTGATGATCGGGGCGATTCAGTTCGTCGGGCTGGGCCTGGTCGCGGAGTTGCTGGTGCGCACGACGATCCGCAACAAAGAGATCTTCTCGATCCGGGGCACGCGCGGCTTCCCTGCCAGCGAATCGTTGGCCGCGGCAACGCCCACCCCACCCGCAACGCAGGCGCTGCCGGCCGCCGAAGACAACGGCAGTGCCACTGCGCAAGCAGCGGTACCCGCCAAGGCGCAGACCGGTGCTCCCTCGCCAGTCGGTCAGTCCGCCAGGTAGCGCTCGAGCAAGCGGGCGGAGACGTCGATCAGGTTCTGCTCCGTCACGATGCCGACCAGTTTGCCGTCCTCCACCACGGGGAGCGAGCCGACCTTGTGGGCCCGCATCATATGCATGGCTTCCAGCGTCGGCATCTGCGGCGACACGGTGACGGGGTCCTCTCGCATCACGTCGCCCACCGCGAGCTGCGGGGTCTCGGCGCCCGCCATGTGACCCCGCGCCACCATCCGCAGCAGCTGGCGGTGCGACACCAATCCGACCAGGCGCCCTTCGTCGTCCTCGACCGGCACGTGCCGGATGCGCTGCCAGTCCATCAGACTCGCAGCCAGATCCACGAGGTCTTCGCGACGCACCGTGTGCAGCGCTGTCGTCATGATCTGGCCGACCGTTCGGAACGACTCCTTGAACGCGGCGTCGTCTTCGTCGCCGGGTCCACCGCACAAACCCCACGTATGCACGGGCGCCCCATCGCCCATCTGGCGTTCCCACATCGCGGCGCACAGGCGCCGATCTCGGGCGTCGCGCGGCACGTCGTCCGGCATCTGCTCGAGCGAGTTCAGCATCCATTGCGCACCCGTACGCCCCGATGCGACCCGTGCCTCAACGATGCCCAGGTAACGCGCGATGTCGTCGGAGTCCACGCCCGCCGATCGCAGACCCTTGTCGGCCAGAGGCAGCAACTGATCAAGGATGAGCGCCTGCGCGGTGTGAACCTCGCCACCAACCCACCGAAAACTGGTCTCGAGGCCGTGTCGGGCCGCGGCAAAGAAGTTGTTCTTGGCATCATCAAAGCGCATGACGGCAGCGATGTCGTCGTACGCTTCGGTCATCCCTGACATCAACCCGAAGTAAAACGCCGCGGTGGCCACTTCGTCGGCGACCGTGGGGCCCGCGGGCAGGACCCGGTTCTCGATGCGCAAATGCGCGACGCCATCCACCACGCCATAACAGGGGCGATTCCAGCGGTAGACCGTGCCGTTGTGCAGCCGCAGCGCGGTCAGTGGCGGCGGACGGCCCGCGGCGAGGTCTTCGAACGGTCGATCTGAGACCTCATGGCCGAGCAGCACCCGGAACAGCGCGATGTCCTCGCGAAAGATCTCCAGGACGGATTCTTTGATCCAGCCGTCGCCAAAACTGACGCGCGACCGTAGTCCGCGGGCCTGGTGTGCGGGCGACCGCACGTCGACCGAACGCTCAAACAGCGCGACCCGGGTCTCACTCCACAGGCGATGCCCCAGCAGCAGCGGCGAGTTGACGGCGGCGGCGAGCACGGGCGCGGTCACTGCCTGAGCCACGTTGTACAGCCGCGCAAACTCCTCGGGGGCAACCTGGAAGTGGATCTGAAAGCTGGCGTTGCACGCCTCCAGCATCACGTTGTCGTGCGTGGTCTCCAGCTCGTCCAAGCCCTTGATGAGCACGTGGAACGCGTCCCCACGCAAGCGAGCCATCGCGCGATTGAGCGCGTGATAGCGGGGCGCGGGGGTCATATTGTCCAGTCCCAGGTGGGCCTTGCGCAGCGTCGGCAAGATACCGGTGAGCAAGACGCGTGCGCCTTGGGAGCGCGCCGCCGTGCGGGCGACCCCCATCACCTCGATGAGCTCATCCTCCATCGCACGCAGGCAGTCCCCGCCGTAGATTCGCGGACTGAGATTCGCCTCCAGGTTGAAACGCGCCAACTCGGTGGTCAGCCGCGGATCATCGGTGTTTGCAAGCACCTGGGGCGCAACAGGCGACGGACTCATCGAGGCATCGATCAGGAACATCTCCTGCTCGGCACCAATGCGACGGACCCCGGTCTCGAACATGCCGTTGTCCAGCATTTGCTCGAGCGCGTGCACATCGTCGAGGAGGGCTTTGACGAAAGTACGCCGTTGCGCGTCGTCGTCGGCCTCGCCCACGTTGTGCTCGCCCATCGCAACTAAGGCTACCATCGCCCCCATGCGGAGCGTGGTGCAGCGGGTTTCACGAGCTCGGGTGACGGTCGACGGCGTGCAGGTTGGCGCTATCGAACGCGGGGTCCTGGTGCTGGTCGGCGTCGTTCGAGGTGATACGCAGGCCGACGCGGTCGCCACCGCGCGCAAGATCGCGGGCCTGAGGATCTTTCCACGGGGCGATAAGGCGATGGACGTCGACTTGAGTGCGGTTGGTGGTGCGTGCCTCGTCGTTAGCCAGTTCACACTGGCAGCGACGGTCACCAAAGGCCGCCGACCAGGCTTCGATCGGGCCGAGGACCCCGCGCTGGCCGAGGGGCTGGTGCAGCGGGTTGTCGACGAACTGCTCGCTGCCGGACTCCCGGTCCAGACCGGTCGTTTTGGCGCGATGATGGACGTCGAGTTGGTCAACGAGGGCCCCGCAACGCTGTTGGTTTTCACCGACAACGGCGTGTGCGTCTAACCCCGGTCATGAGTGGCCGTGGGTGGTGTAGTCTGCCGCGACCATGGCGCTCGAAGGCCGGCTCTTGTCGCGGATCTCGCGACTCAACCGCGCGTTTTCGCTGATCGAGTCCGGCGACCGTGTCATGGTCGCGTGCTCGGGCGGCAAGGACTCGTGGGCCATGCTGCATCTGCTGCGCCACTACGTGACCCGCCTCCCCTTCCCGGTGTCGATCGTAGCGATGAACCTCGACCAAGGACAGCCGGGCTTCGAAGCCGATCGCCTGCGCGCGCATTTTGAACGCGAAGGCATCGAGTACGAGATGGCGTACGCAGACACCTACTCGGTGGTCATCGAGCAGACGCCCGAGGGCAAGACGTTCTGCTCGCGATGCTCCCGAATGCGGCGGGGGATCTTGCATCGCGTCGCGGCGAAACCCGGCGCCAACAAGATAGCGCTCGGCCACCACCGCGACGACCTCGTCGAAACCCTGCTGATGAACATGATGTTCTCGGGAAGACTGCGCACGATGCCGCCAAAGCTGGAGGCGGAGGGAGAAGGTGCGGCGGTCATCCGACCCCTGTTGTGGTGCGCCGAGGACGATCTTGGTGCCTACGCGCAGACCTGCGACGTTCCGATTCTTCCGTGCAATCTGTGCGGTACCCAGCCCAACACCCAACGGCGCCGCGTCAAGGCGTTGCTCGCCGAGTTGGAACGCGACAATCCGCGTCTGCGCGAGAACCTGCTCGCCTCCGCGGGCAATGTGGAACCGGACCACTTGCTGGACCAAGACCTGGTGCGGCGGTTGGCCAATGCGCCGGCATCCGACGACTGCGGCGCTACGCCCCCAGCCCGACTCCGCGTCATTGTAGATCCGGTCGCGTAGATCCGGTCGCCTAGCGACAAAACTCGACCAGCCCGTCCCGAGTTGGTCCGAAAACTGTCCCGAAAACCGTATCGAAACGACGATGCTGGCTTACAATGGGCTCGCCCAGTGCGCCTATGTTCGGGCAAACAGGTTCCACGACCGGCCTATGACTCATCTCCGCGCCTCGCTCATCTCCGCATTCACCCTGACTTTGGCCGCCGGGTGTACGGCCGAATCGAACGATGACGCGGTGGACTTTCGTGGGTACCAGGGCAACGGCGACCTGACGATCTTCATGGGTACCTCGTCGGAGGACGACTGCGACATCTGGGACTTTCTTGGATCTGGGGTGCAGGGCGGCGGGGCCTCGGGCGCCGACGGAGAGCCCTTGCTCAGCCTCGCGAACGGTCTGGTTTTCGATGGCGCGGGCAATGCGACCTGCGAGATCTACGGGGGCAGCGCCATGAGACTGCGCGACCTTCAGACCGGTGAGGTCCTCATGACCGCAAGCCAAGTGTTCTTGATCGACGGCGACTTCGACTCGGCCTCGGGCATCGAGAACTGGGAGGCGGCCGACTACACGTTCCGCGATCATCAGATCCGAGAAGGCGGCTGGTGGGGCGAGCCCATTATCACCGCCGATGCGCACTTCGAGTGGACGCACGGCTATCGCCAGCTGCTAATCGGCGCCCTCATCGAGGGCCTGTGCGGTGCACCCGGCCTGGATGCGGTCCCCGAGCCCACCCCGGCCGCACACCCCGAAGGCTAAGACCTCGGCAAGTCTCGAGTGTGGCCTGCTCGGCCTTACTGAGGCTTGCTGGCGCGGCTATCGACGATACGATCCAGTGCCGCCTGGACCGCCGCGGGGAGCCGAGTCTCAGCGTTTGACGTAGGACCGGCTTCCGACTGCGTCACCAGCAACGTCGCGAGCGCATGACGGTCTGTGCCGCCGTGGCCCTCGCGTTCGTACCACGCGACGGCCGCCGCCAGCAGCTCTCGCCGCGCCGCTTGCCGCGTTGCCGGCAGCAAGCGCGCGTAGTCCATGAGCACGTCGACCTCGTCCTTGGCCCCGGACTTGTCGTAGGCGGCGAGCGTATCGAGTGCGACCGCGCAGGCCTTCAACCCCGCGCCACCCGTGCCCAGCAGCGCCGCAACGTGACAAAGACCGCTCTGGGCGCGGACCAGTTGCCTGTTGGGAGCGCCATCGACCAGCGCCACCGCCTGCGTGAATTCGATTCGCGCCAGCGCCCATGCGCTGGCAGCGGCCTCCATTCGGCCGACCTTCGCTTCTGCATCTCCCGCGTCGATGTGCATCATGGCGAGCGTGGTTTGCGCGATGGCGATCCGCCGCTCAGGTGCGGCTGACGCCCGCAGGATCGAAACGGCGCGCGTGACTTTCTTGATCGCCGCGAGGCGATCGATCGGCGCCTGGAGCTTTCCGAGACCGACCAGAGCCGGCGCCAAGGCGGCGTGGTCCGGGCCGTAGACCGTCGTGGCGATCCGCAGGGACGCCTCGTAGTGCTCCTTGGCCGCGGCCCGGTCACCCAGGTCGCGCAGCACGTGCCCCAGGTTGAAAAGCTGGGAGGCGACGATGGGATGGTCGTTGCCGATGAGCCCCCCGCTGAATCTCGAGCGCCTCTTGCAGGGCCGCCTTGGCTTCCTCAAGCCGTTTCGCTTGAGCCAGTGCGATCCCGAGGTTGTTGAGCGCCTTTGCCAAGCCGTCCAGGTCCTTGCCGAGCGCACGCCAACGCTCGACCGCACGCTGATGCTGCGCCAAGGCTTCGTCTTTGTGCCCGGCACGGCTGAGCACAATGCCCAGATCACTGGCGAGATAAGCGGCGGTCATCGGCGGCGAACCAGCGCGTTGCAGCGCCGTCTCGGCCGCTAGCCGCTTCGCCAGGGCGGCCTCGGGGCGGTCCAGTCGATCACCCTCAACGTACAGCAGCATCGACCAGGCCCGGGCTTCGTCTTCGGTGAGTCCCGCCGCCGACGAAAGCCGGATAGCTTCAGTTAGTCGCTGTGCAGCGGCCTCGTTGCGTCCCGCGTAGTGATAGGCGGTGCCCAGCGTCTTGTTCGCGCGGGCGAGCGTGGGCGGATGGCCGAGATGCTGGGCGCTGCGGTGCGCCTCCTCGGCAATGGCCATGGCACGGTCGTAGCGACCACCGAGGATGTTGGCTTCGGCGGCGGCGAGGCGGCCCTCGATCTCCGTTGCGCGCGCGGCCTCGCGCTGGCCTTCGGGCAGCGCGCCAACGGTCGCCGCTTGCGCGGTTGGGCAGCGGTCGATATCCGAGAGTCCCTGCGCGCCAGCAACGGCTCGCTGCACCACCT
>JAESSZ010000267.1 GCA_016763875.1 Nannocystaceae bacterium | reverse complement strand
GCGGCCTTCGTTGCCGTGTTTTGCGGCCAGCAATTCCAGCATGAGTTGCAGGGTTTCGAACCGGCCGGTCAGCGAGTAGAACTGGTCCTCGGGCACAGGAGCGAGCTCCCCCAGGCGCTCTTCGAGCCACGAGGCGTCGTCCTGCGCCTGCGTTTTTTCGGGGACACCCGGCGTGGCGTCACCCGAGGTGACCTCGGACTCCGGGGAGGCCGCGGCCGCGCCGAGGTGGAAGATCGGATCAAACGCTGGGCCGTCGGCGATGCGCGGGTCGTCGGGGGACAACGCCCGACTTGCGATCGCTTCGTAGGCTTGATCGACTGGCGAGAAGTGGATCAGTTGCGGCGCCATCAACAGTCGAAGACGTCGCGGGTTGCGGGCGTCACCGGCCCACACCGCGCCCATGGTTTGGGAGACAAGTGCGCCGAAGTAGGCTCCCGCACCCGCAGCCACGAGGCCGACGATCGGCTCCCGTGGCTCGTCCTTGGCCATGTGTAGATAGTGGTCAACAAATGCGAGTGATTCGACCGATCCGTCGAGGTCGACCTTGAGCGCCCGTTTGACCTGTTGTCGGAAGGTCTGGTCGAGCGCATTCACAAGATCGAGCGCGGCCGATCCTATGTCTTGCAGCGCGGCGTCTCTCGTAGCGCGCGGGGCGCGACCGGGCTCATCGCGGGGGGGACGGGCCATCTCGGTACCTTTACACGATCGTCAGGTGGGCGCTATCGTGGCTGCAACGGGTGTCGCTGTTGCGGGAAGATCTCAGCCGGTCGGAGACGGTCACGTATGTCTGCAGGTGCGGCAGCGCGTACGCGGCCAAAGCCTGGCGGTGGGTGGATGCCGAGGCGCGCCCAGAGTTGCTCGACACCGTACTGCGGGACGGTCCGGTCACCGGGATCTGTGCGGCGTGCGGCACACCCGCGTGTACCGCCCCAGCGTGGCTCGTGCTGTGGCCCGGCCAGCAGGAAGCACGTCTCATGCTCGACGTCAGCCGCCGCGGCTCCTTGGTCGAGGAACTGATCCAACACCTTGAGCGGGCCAAGGCCGATCCCGTCCGCGTACTGCCGTGGCTGCTGCAGCCCGGGTTTGAGTTCATCGACCGGCAAGAGGGCATCGCGCCCGCCACGCGTGCGACAAAGACGACGGCAGAGGGGGAGGTGCGAGTCTCCCGGGATGCCAAGGGCCGGCGGACGACCGGTGCACCGAAGCCAACGACCGGCCATCCGAGTGCACCGCTGCGACCGCTTCCCGATCCGGCAGCGTTGTTTTCGGCGCCATTCTCCGAGCCCACGGATTCGTCGGCTCGGAGAGCCTCAGCCATTTCGGGGCGCAGGCCCGCCGAGGGGGCGGCGCCGTCAGTCGAGGCTGCGGGCGTGCCAGCCCTGCGGTTGGATCCTAAGTCTCTGGAAGCCGGGATTCCGATGTTGATCGGCCCCGACCCTGGTTTGCCTCCCGCGGCCGCGATGGTGCGCAAGGACCTGGGCGCATTCGTGGCCGAACTCAGTGTCGACGGCGGCATCGTTCGTATCTCGGCCAAGATCGACGATGCCCTGCTTGAGCAGTGGGAGGGCGCGAAAATCGACGCGCGGCCTGTGCACCTGCGCGGGTGGGGTTACCCATTGGTCGGCGTCAGACTCGTCGCCAAGCATTTTGGCCAGGTGGGTTGTGTGGATGCCGTCGTTGACCCCGGAGACCCGATCGCGGGCGAGGTCTTCCGTGCATTGGCGGAACGATTTACCGTTGAATTGCACTGCGAGGGACAACGGAAGGTCGTGCGTACGATCGTGGCCGAGGGGCTCGAGCCCAACGCAGCGTTGTGCCTCGAGTCGGGGCGCGGCTTGCTAGCGCGCGGGGAGTTCCCGCCCGAGGACTTCGCACGGGCCAAGGCGGCGCTCGCCACCGATGGCGTCAAGACCAGACTCAAACTTCCGACCGAGACCATCGCAGACGGCGCGTACCTGCACATCGTGGGCGGCGCCGATGCGACACGCGCTCTAGACCATTTAGATCGCGTTTCGCAGAAGGAGTCCCTGGCTCGCCTCTTGGAGGTCGATGGCTTGCCGATGGGGGAGTACGACGCGATCCGGCGCCGTGTTCTCGAAGGCGCGCTGGCCCATGGTTTGTGTGCGCCTCGTCGCTTCTGGCGTCGCCTCGTCGCGTCCGGACTCGCGCGCGACCTTGCGGCCTACGCGGTCCAACTGGCCGAGAATCGGGCGGCACACACGGGGGAGGAGGGCGATCTGGACGGCGATGAGGCGCAACGCGCCTGGCAACAGATCCTTGAGTTGTGCCAACGCAAGCAGCTCGCTGTGCCACCGCAGGTGCACGAAGCGCTGGGCATGGTCGAGACCGGCGAGTGGGTCGAGGCCGGTGAGTGGGTCGAGCAAGACCTTCCGCTGGTCGAAGAGGACGCCGTGTGGGTCGAACCGGTCGCATCCTCGCCGCCGCGGCGCGCGGATCCTGAGAATCGAGCAGGAGAGATCTTTGTCGGGAGTCCTGCGGTTGCAGAGCAAACCTCGGTGCACAATGCGGGCGATCTCGCTGCGCCAGTGCGGCCGCCTGCACAGAACACGACCGATCCCAGCCACGATCCGCTGCGCGACCCCGCACAACGCTTGCGCGTCGCGACCGATATCTTGCAAGGCCGCGCCCAGGGCGATGTGGACCTGGTGCTGGCTGCCCTGGAGGCGTTCGATACCGATGAGCTGCTCGCCATCATGGCTGATCTGTCGGATCTAGGTCCGCGCGCGGTCCCGGGTCTGATAGCCAAACTCATGTCCGGGCGTCGCGAGGTGCGACAGGCCGCGGTGATCTTGCTTGGGATGTCCATGGAACCGGCGGCGTTGGACCACCTGGGTGACCACCTGGTGCGAGAACCGACCACGGTCTGGCTCGACGTTGCGCGGGCGCTGGGCGGTTATGGTCCGGCAGCGATCCGGGTGCTGTGCCACATTCTCAGTCGCGAGGCCGCGACCCCCCTTGAGTCGCGCGCTATCGATCGGGTGTCGCGGGCGCTGGCCGAAATCGCCCTGTCTGACGGTGACATCGCGGTCTCGGACGATCCGACGGTCGCCTCCGGGAACGCCGCCATCGAGGCATTGGCGGATGCGGCGGACCCCCGAGTGTCGACCGCCGCGCGCCGGGCCCTGGCGTCCCTCAAAGACGTGAAAACCTCCGGCGCGCAGATCCGGGGCGAGATTCCCCTCGCGGAGGTGACAGAAGTCCGGGGGTTTGCGCGCCGCGCCTACGAGGCGATCATGGTGCCGGAACTTGAGGCTGAGGCCGAAGCTGAGGCCTGAGGCCGTCTGTTCACGTGCGCTCGGTCTCACCCGCCGAGCCTTTGGGGGGGGAGGCCAATCTGGCACTTGATCTACTGGGGTTGCCTTGCGGTATGCTGGCGTACACGCGATGCGCTACGGGATATTCAGCGATACTCACGCGAACCTCGAAGCGCTGGAAACAGTCTTCCGCGAGTTCGATAAAAAGAGCGTCGATTGCCTGGTAGCATCGGCGATACGGTTGGCTACGGCAGCCAACCCAATCCGTGCTGCGACCTGGTCCGCGCCAACACGCGGTACACGATCCTCGGCAATCACGATGCCGCGGTCGCAGGCCGCATGGACTACTCGTACTACTACGATGCAGCCCGAGAAGCGCTGGACCACCATGCATCTGCCCTTACGTCAGAAAACATGAAGTGGTTGCGCAAGCTCCGGTATCGCGAGAACGATGCGGACACGCATTTCTGCCACGGCTCGCCGCTGGACCTTGAGCAGTTCGAGTACATCTTCACCGTTGAGCAGGCGGCCACGTGCGTGCCTATCTGGGAGAAGCTCGGGCAGGTCACATTCATCGGGCACTCACATCTTTGCAAGAGCTACGCGCTGGGCAAGGAGCGGGTGTACGAGGTGATCACCAAGCAGTTCGAAGTGCACCCGGAGTTCCGCTACATCGTGTCGGTCGGGTCCGTCGGACAGCCGCGTGATCATGATCCGCGCGCGAGTTACACGATCTACGACAGCGGGCGAGGCGTCTTCGAGTTTCATCGCGTTGAGTACGATGTCGCCGCCGCCGCGCAGAAGATCTTCGACGACGACCGTCTGTCCGATAGTTTTGGCGCGCGCTTGTTCGCGGGCGTGTGACCCGCGTGGGCGTGTGACCCGCGTGGGCGTGTGACCCGCGTGGGCGTGTGACCCGGGATGCGGTCCGGCGGGGCTAACGGCGCGCGGTGCGGTCAAGCAACGCCAGCTCGCTCCGCATTGCCAAGGCGAGTTCGCTCTTGGTGAGCAGATGGGCGCGTCGCATTCGTCGGAGGTCTTCGCGCAGGGCGGTTTTCCAACTCGCCGGAACCTGGCCCGACTCAAAGTCCACGGCGAACCGACGTGGCGCGGGCGCTAGCGAGGCGATGTGCACCGCTTGCAACGGGTTGAGCGCAGTCGCGTCCTTGCCGAAGTAGAACTGGGCTGCTTCCTGGACGCCATGCACGTCGGGGCCCAGTTCGATGACGTTGATGTAGAGTTCGAGAATTCGCGCCTTGTCGAGCCGCGCTTCAAGGCGGGCGGTGAGCAACGCTTCCTGGATCTTGCGCGCCATCGAACGATCGACACCAAGCCACAGATTCCGCGCGGCTTGTTGGCTGACGGTGCTGGCACCACGGGAGACCCGCCCGACCACGAGGTTGTGCCAAAAGGCGTTGCGGATCTGCTCGCGATCAAACCCGTCGTGATCCCAAAAACGGTAGTCCTCGAGCGTGACCAGAGCGTCGGCGGTCAGTCGGCCCTGACGAAGCGAGACGAATCCCTCCGCGGATGGGGCCATCACACGCAGTTGCGAGGCACCGGAAGCGCTGACGAACCGGTGTCGGTAGGGCCCCGACAGGCCCTCGAAGTCGACTCCGGGCGGATCTCGGTCGACCGTGCATCGCTCAAGAAAAGGAAACTCGAAGTCCAGTGCACCCGGCGGATCGTTGCGGTCGAACTCGGCCGCCTTGCTGGCTGCGAGCAGTGCGGGCCTGTCGATAGCGACCCTGAAGTGGCCTTCGATGTCGCCGTCAATCTGCATACCCCGAACGGTCGTGGCCATCCCCACGGGGGCTGCATCCAGGAGCGTCTGGCAGGACATTGCCGGCAGCGTGACGTCAAGATCGATGGCGTCTGCGGCCAGTCGTCCGGCGACAAGGACCTGCGCCCCGCGATGACTGACAACAATGTTGCCGGCCAAGGTCGGGAGCGTGTTTGGGCGCGAGGCCGCCGTGTCACTTCCGGTGTCCGATCGGGTGACAGTTGCGTCTCCGCTCAGCGTCACCGGATCAAAACGAACCAAGCCGGGAGCGAGCGCGCGGTCATCGATCTGCACGCCACTGATCGTCATCGGATCGACGGCGACATGGATCGTAGGGCCGATTTTGTCGAACGTGAGGGTGCCGTCGATGCGGATCTCCCCAGGCTCGATGCCAAAGCGATCGCCGAGGCGGTGAGCGAGTGTGCCGGCCATACTCAGCGGGACCTGCTCCAGGGTTGCCACAACGGCAGAGTTGTCGCGCCGCGCGACGATGCGCGCGCCCGACCCATCTTCGAGACTCAGCGTCATCTGCTCGCCCAACTCGGCAACCGCGGTGACGGCTGGCCCATCGGCGATGCTCACCATGGCCCGGGCTGTCCAACCGTGCTCGGTGGTCCGAGCCGTGACCGGTCCGCGCGTGGTGAGCAGCGTTTGTCCAGAGATCGTGAGGGACGCCTCGGCACGGACGGTGGCCCCGCCGCGGCCGTCCAGTTCGACGAGTGGGTTGCTTACCGTTGCCGTGACACCGCCCGCGGAGATCGGTAGCGAGCCCGAGACGGTGACGGTGACCGGGATGCCGAACGTATTGGGGATCGTTGGGCCGTGCCGTGTGCTTGAGCTGTCGGTTCTCGATTTGCTCGACCGGCGTGGGTCTCGCGACAGTTCCGGGGCGCGAACGTGCACCGCAATACCGGTCACGGTCGGGTGCACCGTGACCTCTTGCGCCGCAAACGTGGTGGCGCCACGGTGGAGCGCGAGGTTGG
>JAESSZ010000266.1 GCA_016763875.1 Nannocystaceae bacterium | reverse complement strand
GGTGACCGATCCCACGATCGTCGCGCGCCACGTCGACGGCGTGATCGTCGTTGCGCGATCGGGATCGACGACCCGGGGTGAGTTGCAACGGTCGATAGCGCAGCTCGCCCGCGGCGATACCAACGTGTTGGGCGTGATCCTCAACGAGGTTGACACGCGGACCGAGCGGTACGGATATTCGCGGGACTACTACACGTATCGCGCCAACAATGGAGGCGGCGAGCAGCGGGTGGAGCCCGCGTAGCGTGCAGCGTCTCGTCCAGTGCACTGGCTCGCTCACTGTCTTCGGCCTGGCGGCGGTTGGTCCCGCGTTGTGGATCGGTGGGGCGCTGCCACTGGTCGTGCCCGTTTTCTGCGCCCTGGTCCTCGCGCAGTCCGCCCTGTTGTGTCGTAGTGCGAAGCCATCGTTCTCGATCCCCTGGGCGACATGGCTCGGGGTATTTGCTGCGGCAATTACGTTCGTTCAATGGGTGCCGTGGGAGCCACTGCGGATCGCGTTGGCGCCTGGACTGGCGGCCCAAGTGGATGCGGTTCTCGCGGGCACGTCGATCGATCCGTGGCCGGGGGCGTCGGTTGTCCCAGGAGAAACCGCGCTGGCCGCGGCGAAACTGGCTGGTCTCACCGGGTTGTTCGTGCTCGCGGCGCAGCGGGACTGGCGGGAGTGCGCTGTGGTTGTCACGGTCGCTGGCGTCTTGATCTCGCTGCTCGGATTTTTGCACGCAGCGTTCGGAACGAGCCGTATCTACGGCCTGTACACCCCGCTCGAAGTCGACGAAGGTCCGCGCGCGGCGTTACTTACGAGCTTCGTCAACCCCAACCACCAGTCCAGTCTCCTGTTGCTCGGACTGTTTGCAGCAGCGGCCGTCGCTGTGGACCAACATCGTCGATCGCAACGCGCGACGGACGTGCTCGAGATCGACCGCTACAGCGATCGTGCGTTCGCGGCGATGGCCGCGGTTGTCATCCAGCTGCCCGCGCTTGTCCTGTCGCTGTCCCGGGCCGGGCTGGTCGCGTTCTTGCTCGTGGCGCCGCTCGCTGTGTGGTTGCAGAGGCGAATGCCTCGACCTCGTTCCCCGAGGCGGGGCTGGGCAAGCATCTCATTGCCGATACGCGCAACCGCAGCGACTGGACTTGTGGCGATGATCGCAGTTGTCGCCCGCCACGGGGCGTGGGCAGAACTCGCGACGCTCACCGGCAGCTCGGCGGTGAACAAGCTTCGGCTCGCGCGGGAAGCACTTGGCATGGTCCGTCTTGACCTTCCACTTGGCGTGGGCCGAGGATCGTTTGTCGATCTGTTTGCGCCGCTCGATAGCCAACCGACGCACGTCGTCTACACCCACGTCGAGTCGATCCCCGCGGGCCTCCTCGTCGAGCTGGGTTGGTTGGGCGGTGGCGTTGTTATCGTCGGTCTCGCCGCCTGGTTCGCGCAGTCGTTTCGTGCCGCCGGTCGAACAGGGGACGCGACAGCGCGGCGCATCGCTCTTCTCGGGCTGGCGGCGCTGGCGATCCAAAACGGTCTGGACTTCGGTCTCCAGCTGCTGGGCGTTGCCGCCCCAGCCGTCGTGCTTGCGGGTGGACTGACCACCCACGAGCCGCGCCCTTGGTCCAAAGGTGCCCGTTGGTTCGGCGTCGCCTGGCTTGGTGGTGCGGTCGCGCTGGCGGTGTGGGCGCTGCCGCACACCTACGCCAATCGCACAGTCGTAGACCAAGCGATCCGTTGCGGGCGTGAACACGGACTGCAGTCAATTCGCATGCGGCCTTTGGATGGCGCGCTGCATGCTCTGATCGCCCGCCGCGCGGCGGAACAGGGGCGGTGGGCCATGGCGGAAACCTGGGCGATGCGCGCGACCGAGCGTCGACCCGCAGCGCCCGATCCGTGGTTGATCCGTGGTGCTGCCCTGCGCGCATCCGGTGCCCGCACCGCTGGCGACCTCTCGACCCAGGCCGGCTTGGCTCGCCTCCACGCCACCTTGGCACCCGAACTCGTGGACTACCTGCTGCAGCAGTACCCGGCGCCGCAGGAGCTCGCGGCCGTGGTCCCGCTACAGGGAGAGCAGTGGAGGCGCCTCGTCTCGGCCTTCAGGGTTCGCGCACCACGACACGCGGACGCAGTGGCGGCGGCACGTCTTGCCTACGAGCCGCTCGACCCTCTCGCTTTGGCGGCGCGCCACGAGTTGGCGATGAGGGCGAAGCGTCCTGCACTTGCGCTGCACCACGCCCGCCTTTGGCGCCGTGCTGCGCCGAACGACCCGCGCGCCCACATTGGCCAGGCGCGTGCACTCGTGTCCTTCTCTCCCCCTCGGGCGGGGGAGGCCCGCGACGTTCTCGAGGCCGTGCTCGCGCACACCGACTTTGCAACGCTCGCGCAACGGGGCGAAGTCGAAGAAGCGCTTGTGCGCGCACTCATCGTGCTCGGCGGCGAGACCTCCCTGATGTCACGACACCAACTCGCATCCCAGCTCTTGTCCCGACCGGCGACACGTGCCGCCCAACGCCGCCGCGAACGGCTCGTTCGTCTATTTCGCAGCACCCCTTGAGGCACGAGCATGGCCATCGGATTGATCGTAGACCACGTTGCGCCTGTTCTTTCGGTCGCTCATACGCCGAACGCTTGGCGAGGACGTGCCAAGGTGGCGGCGGATGTTGGCGTCGTCCTCGTGGCGATTGTCGCGGCTTATGCCCTGCGATTCGACGGTGTTCTCCCCGCCACGTTCATCATCCAGGCGGCGGTGGTATCCGCCGCGCTACCCTCGATTCGGCTTATCGCGGGGCGTCGGTTTGGGACCCACCGCGCGAGCTGGCGGCTCTTTGGTCTACCCGAGGCGCTGAATGTCGTTCGTGCCGTCGGTACCGTCAGCGCCGCCCTCGTGGCACTGCGCATGGTGATGCCGTGGATCGCCCCGGACATCCAGGTCGTGCCCCTGGGCGTCATCGCGCTCGAAGGCTTGGTCGGACTGTCGCTGGGCCTCGCGCTCCGGGTCGGTGCGCGCATCGTCGACGAGCGCGCGGCAGTGCAACGTTTGGGGTTCGGGAGTGAGACCGTCGCTCGGCGGGCCGTGCTGGTCGGAGCAGGACGGGCCGGTCGCATGGCGGCGCGTGAACTGCGTCAGCGTCCCGACGCTGGTTTCCGGCCAGTCGCGTTTCTCGACGATGACCCCAGTCGGCAGGGGCAGGTGATCGAAGGCCTCCAGGTCGTTGGCACTACGGCAGACGCGCCACGACTGGCCCGTCAGCTTGGCGCTATGGATGTGATCCTTACGATGCCTTCGGCGTCTCGGGCGGCCGTACGCCGTGTCGTGGAGCGCTGCCGATCGTCGGGGCTCGCGGTTCAGACGGTGCCGGGGTTGTACGAACTCATCGCCGGTCGGGTCGGTATCACGCGCATCTTGCCCGTGGACGTCCACGATCTTCTTGGTCGCGAGGTCGTGAAGCTCGATGACCACGCAGCCGGGCTCGTGCGCGGCGCACTGTGGGGCAAGCGTGTGCTCGTGACAGGAGCTGGAGGGTCGATAGGGTCTGAGCTGTGTCGGCAGTTGGCCAAGCTGAACCCCGAGGCGTTGATCCTGCTCGAACGCAACGAGAACAACCTCTTCGATATCGAGCAGGAGATGCGCGTCATCCTCGGCGAGCGAGCGATTCCATGTTTGGCCGATGTCCGCGACGAAGAGCAGATCGACCTGGCGATGCTTGAGCATCGGCCGCAGGTTGTGTTCCACGCCGCGGCTTACAAACACGTGCCCATGATGGAGCGCTACCCGGCGGCCGCGATCGACAACAACGTTCGTGGCACCCGAGTCGTCGTCGAGGCATCCCATCGACATCACGTCGAGCGTTTTCTTCTCGTGTCGACCGACAAGGCGGTGAACCCAACCTCGTTGATGGGGGCGTCCAAGAGGGTTGCTGAGCTGGTGCTCCACCAGCAAGGAAGGCGCACGACGATGCGGTGCTGCGCCGTGCGGTTTGGCAATGTCTTGGGGTCTCGCGGCTCGGTGCTGCACACGTTCCGCCGCCAGATCGAACGTGGCGGTCCCGTCACCGTGACGCATGCCGACGTCACCCGGTTCTTCATGACGATTCCGGAAGCGTCGAGACTCTTGCTGCAAGCGGTCGCGATCGGCACCGGGGGCGAGACGTTCTTGCTCGACATGGGGGAGTCTGTGCGCATCTTGGACATGGCGCGCCAGATGATCCGCCTCGCGGGGTTGACCGAGGACGAGGTGCCCATTGAGATCGTGGGCCTGCGACCCGGAGAAAAGATGCACGAGGAGCTGTTGCGCTCGTGCGAAAACGAATCACCCAGCGGGGTCGAGGGCATCATGCTCGCGCGTGGGGCAGCGAGTGACCAGTTAGGGCTACGCGAGCGAGTCTCGAGGCTGGAGCACGCGGCCAACAGGCGGGATATCGCCGAGATCCGCGCGCTGATGACCGAACTCACCGGGTACTGCCAACCCGACCATGGGGTCGGCGAAGAGCTTCGTCGGGCGGCCACGGCCGTCTAACAGTCGCCGCAACGTTCCCCGCGCCGGACGAAACACCCGGCACCCTGGGTGGGTCGAACGGCGCGGCGATGACGAACCTGACCCGCAGAAGCTTCTCGATCGGGGCGCTGACCGCCTCGATGGCGGCATGCAAACGCGTCGTGGACCTCCCATCCTCCAATACCCCACCACTGGCGGGGGACGGGGACGGCTCAGGACGCCTGCTCATTCTTGGGGGCACAGGATTCCTGGGCCCGCACGTCGTGGACGCTGCACAGGCGGCAGGTTACGAGGTCACGCTGTTCAATCGCGGCAAGACAAATCCGCACCTCTTTCCTGACCTTGAGAAACTGCGCGGCGACAGAAACTCGGACGTGTCGGCCTTGAAGGGCCGCCGGTTCGAAGTTGTCGTGGACACGTCTGGCTACTTTCCCCGTCAAGTCGAGGCGACGACCTCCGTGCTGGGCGATGACGTTGGGCGCTACGTGTTCGTGTCGTCGATCTCTGCGTTCGCTGACCTCTCGCGACCGGGGTTGGACGAGTCGGCGGCGGTGGCGGCTATGCCCGAGCCGTACTCGGAGAAAATGCCCGACAACTACGGAGCGCTCAAGGCGGGTTGTGAGCGTGCCGCAACCGATGCGCTGCAGGAGCGTGCGTTGATCGTGAGACCCGGACTCATCGTGGGTCCGGGCGACCCGACCGATCGCTTCACGTACTGGCCGGTGCGGGTCGCGAAGGGAGGTCCGGTGCTGGCGCCCAACGACGCCAACGACCCGGTACAGTTCGTCGACGTTCGGGATCTGGCTGCCTTCATGATCGATGCGTCGGCCGCCGGTCGATCCGGAACCTACAATGCGACGGGCCCCGCGAGTCGCAGCAGTATCGGTACGTTGTTGGACGACTGCCGTGTCGTGAGCGGAAGTGACGCCCAGTTCGTATGGGCACCCACCCCGTTTCTCAAGGAGCAGGAGGTTGCACCGTGGATGCAGCTCACGGTCTGGGTCCCACCGGACGACGAGGAATTCGGGGGCATGGGCCAGATCAACGTCGAGAAAGCCGTCGCGGCCGGTCTTGGCTTTCGGCCCGCTCAGGACACCATTCGCGACACGTTGGCGTGGTGGAACAGCCTCCCGGAGGCCAGGCGCTCAAAGCCGCGAGCCGGTCTGTCGGAAACCCGAGAGCGTGAAGTCCTTGCGGCGCTGGCGGCTGTTCCCGCGGCCGAGGGTGCGGTGTCCTCGCGGCGCTAGCTGCTGCTACCGCGAAACCCGTCGCGTAGACCGCTTCTGGTGCGAATGACGTCGGCAGTTTGCACCGCGCGGCCGTTCGGAAAACAATTCGATGGCTCTCGTATGGGCGCCTCCACGACAACGCTTATTAGGACCGCTGGCTTTGTCCTTGGGATCGGGGGCGGTGTGGCCGGTGGCTGCTCGCTGACCACGCTCGAGGTGGAGTTGTGCAGCACGGACGGGGAGTGCGCCGTCTCGCTCGGCGTCGAGTACCTTTGCGCGCAGGACGGCTACTGCCGAACGCGACCGGAGATGCCGGGTCGGTGCGACGGGGTGATCGAGGTCCGCATTTTTACCGATCTTAGCGGTCCTTTCGCGAGTGTTGGTGTCCCCTACTTCAAGGGACAGATTGACCTGCTGCGCGAGATCAACGATGAGGGCGGGATTCGTGGCTGCCCGATCGTCGTGAAGTCCTCCGACCACGCCTCCGATAGCGACGCTGCACAAGATGCCTACAACGGCTGGGTGGGGGAGCCGGGATGGACCGATGTCGTCACCGTGTTCGGATTCGGACCCACCGACATCGACAAGTTCTCGCTCGCCCTGGCTCAGCAGGAGATCGTGAATGTCACCGGGAGCTACTCGGGGGAGTTTGCCTCGCCGCGGCCGGTGACGTTGCGAGTCGAGTATCCGAGCGTCGACGCTGACTTCGACGCTGTCCAGCGTACGGAGTCGAAGGAGTCGCCGGGCTATCCGTTCAACTTCTTCGCAGGCACCGATGACTCCACCGCGGGCCGGGCGGCCATGACATTCGTGAACAACGAAGGCGCGGCGAAGGTGGCTTTCTTCGCCTGCGACGAGGCTGCGTGCAAGGACCCGATCCCGGCGACGAAACAGTACGCGGCGGACGGTCTCGGGCTCGCGGTTGGCCGCGATCTCGAAATCGACAACGAGTGGACGCAGGCGCAAGTTAGTGCCGCCGTGATGGGGTTCTTCGAGGAGGAACTCGCTCGCCGCACTAGCGACCCGTCTTACACGATCCCGGGCTGGGTCTGGGTCGGCAACCCCGTGGCATCGGCGGCGACGATTGGGATCGCTGTGGGCCGAGTACGTGACGAGCTGAGCCTTGAGGTACAGGTCATCGTCAACCGCGCGGGATTCGACGAGAGTTTGGCTCAGCGCTGCAACGGTGGCTGCATCGACTATGTGTTCGGTGTCAGCCCCACGGTCGCCTACGGCGGCGATGCCCCGGGCATGGATCGGCTCGAGGAGATTCACGACAAGTGGCGCGAACTCGAGGCGGAAGGGGACGACGGCAGTCCGAAGGAACTCGATGCCAATGGCGACCCCCGTGCTTACGAGCATGTGCGTTACGTGCAGGGCCACGTCTCGGTCTTGATGTGGCGAGAGGCGATGGAGCGCGTCGTTGATCATCAAAAGAAAGTGAACGGGGCGTCGCTACGCGATGTCCTTGAGGGGGGCAACGGTTTTACGACGGCGGGCCTCAGCGCGGCGTTGTCGTTTTCGAGTGGTGACCACCGTCCGCAGAGCACCGTGAAGATCTACAAGGTGACCGAAGGCGGCGGACTGCTCAAGGTTCCGCCCGATGCGACAGTCTCCCTGCAACCGGAGTGGCTTGGGTGGTGATTCGTCGACTCTCCGCGGCCGTCGTTGCCCTCGCGCTGCTGCTGCCGGCCGCGTCTGCCCAGGCCGTACCGCCTCCGCCGGATCCAAAGCTCGATCCGAGCGCTGCCGATATCGACGAGGCGCGGCGGCTATTTGAGAACGGCGATACGAAGTTTGCCAACGGGAACCACGAAGCTGCGGTCCTCGCGTTCCGACGCGCGTTCGCCCTGTCCGGATTTGCGAGCTGCCTCTACAACATCGCGCTCATCTACGACCGAACCGAGGACTACCAAGCCGCGCTCGAGTACATGCACTACTACGAGGTCTACGCCAAGGACTACGACCTCGATGAGTTCGCCGAGGCGGTGGCCGACCTCGAGCGGCGCAAGGAACTCGCCGATGAGGAGGCCCTTGCGCAGGCTGAACTCGTGGAGGAAAACGATGAGCCGTTAGGACCGATCGACAGTGCGCCATCGGACGGTCGCCCGATCTACGGCGTGGGGGCGATTGTGGCGACGTCGATCGCGGCCATCGGGCTTGGCGTTGGGATCGGATTGGGCGTGACCTCGCAGCGTCGCAAGGACGAGGCATCGTCGGCATGTGGACTCGACCCGGAAGGCGATCGGTTTTGTCCGGGCGCGGCCGGGGCACCGCTTGACGCAAGTCGGAGGTTTGCCCTTGGGGCCGACATCGCATTTGGGGTCGGTGGCGTTGCGGCGGTGACCGCGATTGTTCTGATCGCAGTCCGGGCGGCGAAGAACAAGCGTGCCCAGAGCGCGCTGGTCCCGTCACGCCGCGGCGCGGCGCTGATCGTACGATTCTAGCAGAGGGGTGGCCAACTCGATTCGGCGTGTGCGAGTTCGCGCAGACCCTCAACCCCGCGATTCGACCGCGATCCGGCTTAAAGACCGCCCCAGCGCCGATCAGGGGCAAATACTCCCCAGACCGTAGCGGATCGGGACTTCGCGGTAAGTAGAGATCGAACCGGAGCATGTCCTTGCGCCCATC